>CANQAU010000034.1 GCA_947588935.1 uncultured Bacilli bacterium | reverse complement strand
AATTACGCAGGATTAGACTTAGTTCTCATGAGTGGAAATACAACACCAGCCGTTGGAAAAATTATGGATTACAATAAATATAAGTACGAAAAACAAAAGAAACTCAAAGAAGCACAAAAAAAACAAAGAGAAACCAATAAAGATATTAAGGAATATCGCTTATCGGTTGTAATTGATATCCATGATTTTGAAACACGTGTCAGAAATGCACACGAATATTTAGAAAAAGGTCATAAAGTCAAAGCCCAAATTCGCTTTAAAGGAAGACAGATGTCACACCCAGAACTCGGTCGAGATGTCCTTGAAAAATTTGCTCAAGAATTAAGTGAAGTAAGCACAATGGAAATCGCTCCAAAAATGGATGGACGCATTATGTATATGCTTCTTGCACCAAAAAATAAATAGAAAGAAGGAAGTTAAAATGGCAAAAGGCGCAAAACAAAAAACCCATAAAGCAAGTAGTAAAGTATTAACCAAAAAGAAAAATGGAACAATTACCTATAAATTATCAAATGGTAATCATAAAACCAATAAAGATAGTGCAAAACAAGTACGTCAAAGAAGAAATAAGGGAGTATTAAACAAAGGAGTAGCAGACAGATTAAAATCTGTCATCTAATAAGGTGGTGTAAAAATGGCAAGAGTTAAAGGTGGAAATGTTTCCAAAAATAGACGTCGTAAAGTCTTAAAACAAGCCAAAGGATATTTTGGCTCAAAGCATCGACTTTACAAAACCGCACAAGAGCAATTATTCCATAGTGGAGAATATGCATACCGTGATCGTAAACAAAACAAAAGAAACTTTAGAAAACTTTGGATTACCAGAATCAATGCAGCTTGTAGAATGAATGATATCAGTTATTCAAAATTCATGAATGGTTTATCCATTGCAGGAGTAGAAGTAAATCGCAAGATGCTTTCAGAACTTGCAATCGATAACATGGATGCATTTAAAGAACTTGTAAAGATTGCAAAAGAGGCTTTAAAATCTGGTAAAAAAGCAGAAAAAAAAGTAGAAAAAAAAGTAGAAATTAAAAAAGAAGTCAAAACAGAAAAGAAAGAAACCAAAAAAGAAGAAGCAATCGATTATAAAAGTATGAGTTTAGCAGATTTAAAAAAAGTAGCAAAAGAAAAAGGCATCAAAGGTTATAGCAGCATGAAAAAAGATGAACTTTTAGCAAATTTAAAATAGAGAATTGATTCAAAATCAATTCTTTTTTTTGCAAAATTAGTGTTATAAAACCTCAAAAAGAAGCAATTATGAAATACTATATTTCATAGATAAGGAAAGAGGAATTTATGAAAAGAAAAAACACAAAATGGTTTTTATTATTGCTTCTTTTAACTTGCTTTATAGGCATTCCAAAAGGATTTGCAGCAACCGAATTAATGACCATTGGAAGTAGTAATAAACTAACTGTAACAACCGACACCACCATAGATGAAATCAAAGAAAAATTGGGAGAACCCAAATTAGAAACCGATTCGGTATTTGGTGGAAAAGCTTATACTTTTTACACAGATGAAAATTATACCAATTACTTCTATGTAGAAACGAGTACCTCAGGGAAAATCCTTGCGTATGGTTCCATGGATGAAAGTTTTCAAACGCCAAATTATAAGTATGATGATCCCTATGACATTCGGACCTTTTATAACAAATATGGAATGTTTTTAAATAATGATGACAAAATCACCGGGGTAATGCTCTATAATTTTCAAAATCCAGATGTAGAATATAAAAGTTATTCCGGCGTTAAAAAGATGTTTGTAGAAAACTATCAAAAAGATCCAACAAAATCGCTAAAAGATATCGTAAGCCATGCCATCATTGCTTTTAATGCATATCGTCATAAACTAGGAAACGATGAAAAGTTAGTATTTAATGAAGATTACTTTTATATTAATGAACAAATGAAAGAATTTTCTTATTCGCTTCGGGAATTTGCAAATGATACTGAAAATCAAAAAAAGACAGCTATTACAACCCAATCAAGTAAAGAATTAACGGAAAGTACCTATACATTAAATCCTTTTTCGTTTGCTTACTATGCGAAAAATGTAAAGAGTACAACATTTGGAAAGAAAAATATTGCCATATTTGATTATGATATAGATCGAAAAATTCTTTTCTTAATGACCGTTGCAGAAGACTTTTTCGACCGAGGAAATACCATTTCCTATAATGAAGAAGAAAATGAAAAACTCACCCAAGGTCGCAGTGCAATGGAGCAAGCAGAAACCTTATTTAGTCAAATAGGAAATAACTTTTATACCATCAATCCAGCTTATACCGTTCCAGGGAGCTTAGTTGCAGGAAGCTTAAGTGAAAAAGTGGAGCAGGCAACCATTGCTTATTTAAATGCCATTCGAATTGCTGCCGGACTTCCTACGCTGGAATACGATGAAGAACTCATGGATATCGCGCAGCATTTGACAACCATTTTAGGATATCGTTCGACCAAAAATATTTTACCAGAATTATCGGTTGCTCCAACTTGTCCGGATGGAGTAGATGAAGAATTTTGCCATCGGGCTCTTGCCTGGGGTGAAGTAATGCCTGGCTTTAACGTTGGAAGACTAAATAGTTCAGCATTAAGTGTAAGCACCATTAAACAAAATATCAAATCCTACTTAGATGAAAGTACCGAAGCCGATGCCCATGACTTCGACCACCGGTATAAAATATTAAGTCCACTTTACAAAAAAGTTGGCTATGCCGTTACTGTGGCAGAAAACAAATTATTTAATGCCCTAGCTTTCCGAGAAACCAATAGCCATGATGTCTTCGTGACCGCCTGGCCGGCCAAAGGAGTTACTTTTTTAGAAACCTTAAATAGTAAAAGATTTGAATGGACCACCCAATTCCTATCCAAATATAAATTAACCGAAGATACCACCGTAAAAGTAAAATGCTTAAACACCAATGAAGAATGGAACTTTACCAAAAATGATACTTCTTCGAGTCATAAATTAGTTATTTGGACTAGCGGCCCTGCCATTCAAGAAAATAAATTATACTTCTACGATAGTAGTATTGTTCCACAAAAAGGCCAAGTCTATGAAGTGACATTAGAAAATATCACAGATACCAGCACCAGTAGAACAACAAGCTATACCTACCGAACCGTCTTTGAAACGACGCAAACGGATACTTCAAGTGAATACATTAATACGTTATCAATTGAAGAACCAAGTTCGTTAGTAAAAGATAGCAACAACTATCGAATAGGAGTGAACCAAGAAGTAAAATTAAATGCGAAAATCGATAATATCGATGCGTATTATCAAAAACTTACGTGGACTTCATCCGATCAAGAAAGCATCTCAGTAACCCAAAATGGTATCATCAAAGCCAAAAAAGAAAGTACATCACCGGTAGAAATTTGTGTTGCCAATGAAGAAAAGAATTTAAAATCATGCATCAATGTCATTCCAAGTAAATTAATCACCTTAAAAGAAAGTAAAGCCTTTGTTATTACTGGAAAAGAAATTACATTAACACCAATCATTATTGGAAACGGTCAAATTAAATGGGAAAGTGATAACGATCAAATTGCTACAGTAAAAGATGGCGTTGTCAAAGGCATTCGAAGTGGCATTGCCAAGATTACCGCAACCTATCAAGGAGAAAGCGTATCTTGTATCGTAACCGTTTCCGATTATTTAAAAGGAGATTTAACACTCGATGGCTTCGTGGATGTCGATGATGCCGTGGAAGCACTTCTCATTGCAATTGGTAAAAAAGATACCAATGAATGGCGCTTGCAAGTAGGAAATTTAGACGATCAAGATGAAGAAATCACCGAGCAAGATGCGATTGAAATTTTGCGTTACTACATCAATATGCCATGAAAAGAAAATTAAAACCCCAAGTTAAAAAAATCATTCAGTATATTTTCATTTTCGGTTTGGGTGCAGGAAGTGTTACATGTTTTCTACTTGGTATGAATGTTTTAAAAGATAATCAAAAAACGGAACAACTTTACATAGAACTGAGAAATGATGTTAAAGAAACAATAAACGAAGTACAAAGTCCCATTGATTTTACCAAATTACATCAAATCAATGAAGATATTATTGCATGGATTTCTATTCCCGGCACCAACATTGACTATCCAGTCGTGAGAGGAATCGATAATGAATATTACTTAACCCATGACATTTATAAAAGAAAAAATCAAAATGGTTCCATTTTCTTAAATGTAAATAACAAAAAAGATTTAACAGATCCAAACATCGTTCTTTTTGGTCATAATACCAATTCTGAGAATATGTTTAGTGACTTAAAAAAAATCTATGAAACCAAAGAACCCAAAGAAATTATCTTATATACAGAAAATGATATATTAAAATACCAGATTACCGAAAGTTATTTAGTAAAGAAAAATGACGATTCTCCCTATAACATTCAAACCCAAACCAAAGAACTAACATTATCAACATGTTTCAATCAAGATTCGCGAAGAATTATTATCAAAGCCCAATTTGTAGAGTAAAAGAAAGAGGATGACAAAATGAAAAGAAAAAAGAAACTCATAACCTTATTGTTACTATTTGCCATAGGAATGATTCCACTGGGAATCGTTCTTGCAAGTGGCACTCGTTTTTACATGGAAGTGAAAAGTGAAACCGGCGAAGCAGTGGACGCACAAAAACTCCAAAGAGAACAGATTATCACCATTCCCATTTCTCTAGAAGGAGCGAGTGAATTTACAACCATTAGCTATGAACTATCCTATGATCAAAATGCCTTTGAAGTTTTATCTGCCACCAATGAGTTAAGTAGTAGTGACTTTTTGTACGTTGATCCAAATACGAATTTAGAAAATACGGTTCGTTTTGGAGCAGGATGTAAAACCAGCAACAATATTTGTACGCACGAAGGTAAAATGGGAACCGTGAAATTGAAAGTCAAAAAAGAAGCCAGCGGAAAATATGATTTCAAATTAAAGATCAATCGGTTTACCAAAATCAAAGAAACCGGAGCAGATTCGCCATCCATTTATGAACCCGTCGAACATGAAGTCAGCGACACTTTACAAGTAAAAGTCGAAGTTCCTGCTACAGACATTACGTTAAACGTTGAAAATGAAATCAATAAAATTGGTGGAGAAACCTTTGAAATTCAAGCTATACCAAAAGAAAGTGATACCACTACCGAAGAAAACTTAAAAATTACGACAGATATGGAAAATGTTGTATCTGTAAATCAAAACCAGTTAACTGCTAAAGAAACTGGAACAGCGCATATTACTGTAAATGCTTATGGAATTCAAAAACAAGTTACGGTACATGTTACCAATCCAATTTCCAAAATTACCTTAAATCGAACCAATTTAAGCTTGCAGGTTGGAAGTGGCACTTCCAGTTTTCAATTAACGTTTACAACCACACCGGAAAATCCCGATGATAAAAGAGTGACTTGGAAAAGTACGAAAGAAGAAGTAGCCAGAGTTACCGATGGCCTTGTCGAAGCATTACAAGAAGGAAATACTACCATTCAAGTGATCTCTGTTGCAAATGGAGAAGTATATGCAGAATGCAATGTAAATGTAAGCGTTCCCGTTACGAAAGTAAATCTTCCATCCAAAATAGAAATGGAAAAATATCAAACAGATAATACCTTAAATACCGTAAATATTAGTTATACGATGGAACCTGCCGAAGCCAAACCAGTAGTTACTTTCACAAGCAGTAATCCAGAAGTTGTGGATGTTTCCAAAGAAGGAATCATTAAAGTAATCGGTGATGCTAGAAATGCAAAAGACATCTTTATTACCATGGAAGTCACCAACTGCTTAGAAACAAATAACGAAGATCATGTTTGTACGTATCAAATCCCAGTAGAAGTAAAAGCGTCTTTAAAAGGATTAAATGCTTATGTAAATGGCAAAAAAATTACGGAGATCAATGATTTGTATCCAAACGAACAAAGAGAAATTCAAATTGAATATGATCCGTATGATGCCACCGATGTAGAAAGCATCACATGGGAAAGTGACAATGATACGCTCGTAAAAGTCGAAAACGGAAAAATCACTGCTCTTCAAAGTACCAATAAACAACCTGTTTATATTACCGCCAAAGTGGGTACGAAAGAAATAAAGATTCCAGTTATTGTCAAAACACCCGTAGATCCAAATAGTGGAGTAGTCACCCCAAGTGAATCAATTACACTTTATAAAAATTGTGATGATGGAATTTGTGAAGAGCAACTAAAAATTACCTTTACTCCTGCAAATGCCGATGAACATCCAACCATAACTTGGCAAAGTGAAAATAATAGCATTGCTACAATTGATGAAAATGGCCTTTTAAAAGCAACAGGGAAAGGAAGTACAACCATTCTCGCAACTTACCAAACCCTAGCTGGTGAAAAGGTAACGAAAAAAATTCAAGTAACCGTTTTGGTTCCATTAAAAAAGATTGAATTTCGTAAAAGCATCATAGAAGTGGAAAGAGGAAATGACTTAGACTTACAAGATTATGTAATAGTAAGTCCAGAAGAAGCTTTAGATAAAGAAGAAAGAAAAAATATTCAATACGAATTATCAGAAGACAGTTATTTATCAATTCAAGGAAGCGTGATTCATGCAAATAAACTTGGAACCACCAGTGTCGTTGCGAAAATAAATGGCAAAACAGCAACCATCATTGTCAAAGTGATTGCCAAATTAAAAGATTTTGAAATTACCCAGAATAATCAAGTAATCAAAGAACTTCGCTTAAATAAAGAGGGGAGTGCTTTTGGAAGAGTTAGTGAAACGACATTAAGTGTCTTATTAGATCCAGTAGATACGACAGATCCAGTACAAGTGCTTTGGTCTTCCGAAGACGACGATATTGTTTCTGTAAACGAAAACGGTTTTGTTCAAGCCAAAAAAGAAGGAAAGACGACCATTAAAGCCCAAATTGGTGATAAAATAAAAACCATTCCAGTCCAAGTTGTCATCCCAGTTATGAATTTTTCACTAGAATCAACCCAAATAACCATGCTAAAAAATACGCAAAAAACGATTCATGCAAACATCAACCCAGAAAATGCAACCGAAGAATTAAAGACAATTACTTGGAAAAGTTTAGATGAAAGGATTGCTACCATCTCAACAAGTGGTGTGATTACAGCTAAAAAAGAAGGGAAAACAACCATTCTTGCAACCTTGCCAGATGGCCTAACAAGTCAAGTCGAAGTAACGGTAAAAATAATTCCTTTAGAAGATTTTGAAATGG
This sequence comes from uncultured Bacilli bacterium, assembly GCA_947588935.1. Taxonomy (GTDB): domain Bacteria; phylum Bacillota_I; class Bacilli_A; order RF39; family UBA660; genus MGBC162267. Next base: position 5,405 of record CANQAU010000034.1, on the reverse strand, counting down.
ATATTCCAAATCACTTGCTATTAGGAAGCACCAAAGAACTTCATCTCACACCGAAACCTCTCGACACTACCGAAGTAGATCATATTACGTATGAAGTAGAAGATGAAAATATCGTAGAAATCAAAGAAGGAATATTAATCACCAAACAGGCAGGTTCTACCAAAGTAAAAGTAACCGTTGGAAATATAACGAAAGAATATGAAATCACCGTTGAAGAAATCAAAGCCCAAAAAATTACGATTGAACCATTAAGTAAAGAACTATCCGTTGGAGATGAAGAAGATTTATGGATTTCAGTAACACCAGAAAATACTACTGAACAACTAACTTATACCTATACTTCGAGTGATGAAGCCATCGTCTCTGTCGATGAAAACGGACATATTACGGCGAATGCTCCTGGAACCGCTACCATTACCGTAACTGCAAGTAATGGACTTACCAGTGTTTTAAAAATCGTTATCAAAAAAACGAGTGGCATTCCTCAAACTGGAAATGTAAAAGCAAGTACTTATTTTGCTTTAGCAATCACATTCCTTGGAAGTTTAGTTGGGATGCTTTATATAGGAAAAAAAGATGCAAAGAAAAATTAAACTCTTCTTTCTTCTTTTCTTTTTATTAACAGGAAAAGTTTTGGCAAGTGAACTTCCTATGATTGCCATAGGAAGTTCTTCTGCTCTTCAAGGAGAGACCGTTACCATTCCCATTACAATTACAAATAATCCGGGAATTCATTCATTAGGAATGAAAATTCGCTATGATGAAGAAATCATCAAATATAAAGAAGGAGAAATCCTCTCTCTTGCAAATGCTGATATGAAAGGGTTAGAAGAAAATAGTAGTCATACCATTACTCTCTATGCAATCTCACTAAGTGAAGAAAAGAAGATTACGGATAACGACACGATTGCTAGTTTAACCTTTGAAGTCCTAGCACCAAGTGGCAAAAGCAATTTAGAATTGGAAGTAACCAACTTTAGTGATTTAAATCATCAAAAAGAATTATTTGATACAACCAGTGGACTAATTTCTGTAAAAGAGAAGGTAACCGTTGGAACCAGTACATTTCCATCTCCCTTAGAAAGTGAAGAAGAAACCTATTTTAGCAGTAATGAAGAAGTAGCAAAAATTGACGAACAAGGCCGTATTACCTTTGAAAAACCAGGAGAAGTAACCATTGGTAAGAAAAATCAAGAAGAACTGATCGAAGAAATGGAATATGTTGTCACCGAGCCGGAAAGGAAAACACAAACATCAAAAGCATGGATCTTCCTCATGTTTCTGCTTTTGGTCATTGTCTTCCTATTCGTCATCAAAAAAATTTATCAAAAGGTTTCATTTCAAAAAAATGCTTGAAAAGGCATTTTTTTCAATTCTATTTTTCAAAGTTCTCTTGAAGTTTATTCCTAATTTCTGTATAATTACAGATAGAATGAAAAATAGGAGTGCAATATGAGAAAGATAATTGCGAGTATCGATATGGGATCAAATAGTTTAAAGTTGATCATTGGCGAATTTATGAAAAACAAAATGAATATTTTAGCAGTATCAGAATGTATTACCGACGGAATTCGTTATGGATTTGTAACGGATAAAGATTTGGTCATTGAATCTTTAAAAGAAGTATTAAAAAAAGCCCAAGATATGATAGGACTTCCTATAACCAAAGCAATTATTAGCGTTCCAAGCCAAAATGCCTCCTTTGAAATATCCGAAGGATCCACTACCATTACCAGTGAAGATCATATCATCAGAAGTATTGATATAATTCGAGCCATGCAAGCATCGAGCTATAATCAAATCAAAAGTGATGAAGAATTAGCTTGCATATTACCGATTAGTTTTAAAATTAACGATGAAGAAATTGTCAACAATCCTTTAAATAAAGAAGCGGACAGTTTAAAAGTCAAAACAGTGCTTGCCATGGTTCCGAAAGAAAATGTTCTGCCACTGATGGAATGCCTAAATAAAGTGGGAGTAAGTGTCATTGATATATCTTTAACTTCTCTTGGAGACTATTATGCTTTGAAAAACAAATCGACAAATGAAAGTACCGGTGCAATCATTAATATGGGAAAAGACACCACCACCGTTTCAATTTTTAATAAAGGAATACTCGTCAATACCGCCGTCATTGAACTCGGTGGAAGAAACATTGATAACGATATAGCATATGTTTATAATTTAACCAAAAACGATGCCAAAAACTTAAAAGAAAACTTATGTCTTGCCCACAATCGTCAAGCAAGTCCAGCAAATAAAGAAAACGTAACCAATAAAGATGGACAGGTAATTGCCATTGATCAATATGAGATCAGTTCCATCGCAATGAGTCGGTTAGACGAAATTTTAAAGATGATAAAAAAACAAATTAACCTCTTAACAAAGAAAGAAATTCATTATATAATGATAACAGGGGGAGTAACGGAAATGCCTGATTTTTCTTTATTAGTAGAAGAAAATTTTGGACATACAGCAAAAATTGCTAACATGATGGACTTAGGAGCAAGAAATAATAAATATTCTACCTCTGTCGGATTAATAAAGTATTACGAAAATAAAATGAGACTAAGAAATAAAGAATATTCCATTTTTAATTTAGAAGAACAAGAACAATTAAGTGGAATCGGACATAAAATTAACTTTTCAGAAAATTCCATTCTTGGAAAACTGTTTGGTTACTTTTTTGACAATTAAGGAGAGTGTATGATGGACGGACTAAAATTAGACCCAATTGCAAAAATTAAAGTATTCGGTTGTGGCGGTGGCGGTTGTAACGCAGTAAATCGAATGATCGAAGAAGGAGTACAAGGAGTAGAATTTTACGTAGTAAATACCGATTTACAAGTATTAAATGCATCCAAAGCCAAAAATAAAATTCAAATCGGAGAAAATATTACCGGAGGACGTGGTGCAGGATCAAATCCAGAAATTGGAAGAGAAGCTGCATTAGAAAGTAAAGCCCAAATTGAAGAAGCAGTCAAAGGTGCAGACATGGTTTTCATTGCTTGTGGCCTTGGTGGTGGAACCGGTACTGGATCCGCTCCAATCATTGCTGAAATTGCTCAAGAAGCTGGAGCATTGACAGTTGGAATTGTCACCAAACCATTCCGCTTCGAAGGAAAAAAGAGAATGGAAAATGCATTAATTGGTTTAGAAGAATTAAGAAAACATGTCGATACATTAATTATTATTCCAAACGATCGATTAAGAGATATTATTGATAAAACAACTTCTTTCCAAGATGCTTTTAAAGAAGTAGACAATGTTTTACATCGAGGAGTACAATCCATTTCAGATTTAATTGCTGTAACAGGAGTTATTAACCTTGACTTTGCAGATGTAAAAACCGTCATGGAAAAAAGTGGAACCGCTTTAATTGGAATTGGAATGGGCGTTGGAGAAAATCGTGCTGTCGAAGCCGCTCATCAAGCCGTATCAAGTGCTTTACTCGAAACGACCATTGATGGAGCAACCGATGCCATTATTAATATTACCGGTGGAGACTCATTAACTTTATTTGAAATTGAAGATGCAGTAGAAACGGTCAGAGAAGCAGCAAATAGCGATATTAATATTGTCTTTGGAGCCATTCAAAATTCCAATTTAAACGATGAAGTAATCGTTACCGTTATTGCCACTGGCTTTGATGGAAAAACAGACGATACTGATGAAAGTATGCCAAAAAGAAGAACCACCACAGAAAATGATTCCGAATATGACATACCTCCATTTTTAAGAAGTAGAGATGATTATTAAGATTTCGAAATTCGAAATCTTGAAACCTTTGACTCTGTCAAAGACTAGAAAGATATTATTTTATAATATCTTTTTTCGTTTTTTAAGATATTATAAAAAATAGATTCTTACAGAACCGCTTTCTTCTTGACAAGTATATAGAAAACAACTATGCTAAACACCAAGAAAAGAGGAAAAACATGGTTCAATTGGAAAAATATCAAACATTTTTAAAAAATGTTCAAGAGAATAAACAAGATCTAGTAGAAGAATTAAAAAAAGAACAGGAGAAGAACACCGAACAAATAAAAACGTATGAAGAGCAATTAAAAGAACACAAAAAAGCGCTAGAACTTTTAAAAGCTGGACACATGTCATTACCATTAGTAGATTATGTTTTAAAAGAAGAAAAGAATATGTCAGAAACAGTGAATTTCTGTCAACATTACTTATCAGAAGATTATTTAAAAATGTCCAAAGAAAATCATCAACATTTTCAAAAAGCAATCATATCTCTAGTTTTCTTTCTAGCTTCAGCAACAACTATGATTCCTTCCATTGAAATTGCTTTGACAAACTTTTTAAGTCAGTATATACCAGAAATCATTCATCAAAATTTCCCAATTCTTTGTGTTTTCTTTTTTACCGGAAATGCATACTTTATTTTTCATGAATTACGAAAAACAGATCAAAATGAAGATGCTCTAAAGGCCATCAAAGAAATTACCAAAGCATATCCAGAATTAAAAATTTCGAAAAATAAAGACCAAAATTAAAAAGCGACAGGATTTGACTATCGCTTTTTTTATAATATCCATAGGTGAGAACATGAAAATCTATTTAGATCTTGTATTCTTATTAAACTTTGCAATGGATTTTCTCCTGTTATGGACCGTCAATATGACGTTAAAAAGAAATGCCAAAGGAAAAAGAATGCTACTCGGAGCACTACTTGGAACAGGAACGTTACTATTATTATTCTTACCCCTAAACAAAATAGAACTCATCCTCATCAAATGCTTGATCAGTGCAGGAATGTGTATTATCACCTTTCAATTTCAAAATATTTCTTATACCATTCAAAATATGGTTTATTTTTATATGACGGGGACCATTCTAGGAGGTTTTCTATATTCTTTGAATATCGAATTTAGCTACGAGCAAAAAGGAATCATTTTTATTCATCATGGATTATCCGTCAATTTTTTGTTTTTAATCATAATTTCTCCAATTATTTTGTATATATATATCAGAAGTCAAAAAAAATTAAAAATACAATACGCGCATTATTATCAACTGATTGTCACATTCAAAAACAATCATCAATTAATATTGAATGCTTTTTTAGATACGGGAAATAAATTGATTGATCCCATTACGAAAAAAGCAATTATTCTAGTAGAAAATGCATATCTGCAAAAAGAAATGCCCCAAAATCTTTTATATGTTCCCTATAAAAGTCTCAATCATCAAGGAATTCTCAAATGTATTATTCCGAAAAAAGTTACCATCAACGGAGTATCATCCAATCAATATTTAATTGGAATTAGCGAAGAAAAATTTCATATCGACGGCATCAACTGTTTATTAAATGCCAAATGTCAGGAGGATTTATTATGTTAATGAAAATAATGAAGTGGCTAAAAGAAAAATATAGTGCATGCTTT
>CANQAU010000033.1 GCA_947588935.1 uncultured Bacilli bacterium | reverse complement strand
AACGTGTACTAAGCGAAAAACTTGCGAAAGCAACTGGAAAAGATTATCAAAAAAATGAACTTTTTTTGGTCGAGGGAGATAGTGCTGGAGGTAGTGCCAAGTCTTTTCGAAATCGGGAAACCCAAGCTATTTTACCGCTTCGAGGAAAAGTTTTAAATTGTGAAAAAGCAAGTGATCATGATATTGAGAGCAATGCAGAGCTACGACAAATCGAGTATGCGATTGGAGCTGGTCTGGGTGCCAATTTTGATCCGGAAGATAGCAATTATGGCAAAGTGATCATTATGACCGATGCCGATGTTGATGGTAGTCATATTCAAATTCTTTTAATAACATTCTTTTATCGTTTTATGCGTCCTTTAATTGAAAGAGGAATGCTTTATATTGCTACACCTCCTCTTTATTCGATTGAATCGGGAAATAGTGGAAAAGTGTATATTGCTACGGATGAAGAATTGGAGCAAGCCAAGAAGAAAATTAAGGGAAATTATAAAATTCAACGCTTTAAAGGTTTAGGAGAAATGAATGCTGATGAACTTTACAATACGACGATGAATCCCGAAAATCGTCGCTTGTTGCGGGTGAATTTGACCGATGCGGCTCTGGCAGAGAAACGAATTCATCTTTTAATGGGAGATCAGGTAGAACCGCGAAAAGAATGGATTAATGAAAATGTCGATTTTACTTTGGAAGATGACTTTAGAAAGTAAGGTGTACTATGCCTAAGAAAAAAGAAGAGAAAACAATCATTGAGAAAATTTTTGATTATAGTTTAGAAGAAATTATGGAAACAGGTTTTGGACGGTATTCCAAAGAAATTATTCAAGAGCGGGCTTTACCGGATGTTCGGGATGGACTTAAGCCAGTACAACGACGCATTTTATATGCCATGTATTTGTCTCATTATACGCATGATAAGCCTTACCGAAAAAGTGCCAAAGCGGTTGGAGATATTATGGGTAATTTTCATCCCCATGGAGATTCTTCGATTTATGATGCGTTAATCCGGATGAGTCAACCATGGAAGATGAGAGAGGTATTCATTGATATTCATGGAAATAATGGGAGTATCGATGGAGATGGAGCAGCGGCCATGCGTTATACGGAGGCCAGATTATCGAAGTTTGCTGAGGTTATGCTTTCTTCTATTTTTAAAAACACGGTAGAAATGACATATAACTTTGATGATACGGAATTGGAACCGACTGTTTTACCAGCTGGATTTCCGAATTTACTCGTCAATGGTTCGACAGGAATTAGTGCTGGGTATGCAACGAATATTCCTACACATAATTTGAGTGAAGTCATTGATGCGACCATTAAACGAATTGAAAATCCAACTTGTCGTTTGGAAACGATTATGGAGATTTTACCGGGTCCCGATTTTCCAACGGGTGGTGTCTTAGAAGGAAAGAGTGGGCTGATTGATGCTTATAAAACCGGAAAAGGAAAAGTAATTTTAAAAGCCAAAACCGAAATTGTGAAACAAGGAAATCATGAACAAATTGTGGTTCATTCCATTCCTTATGAAGTCATTAAAGAACAGCTTATTAAAAAAATTACGGAAATTCGTTTGGATAAAAAAATTGATGGAATCAATGATATTATTGATGAAAGTGATCATGAACATATGGCCCGATTGGTCATCGATTTAAAACCGGGAGCCAATTCAGATTTGATTTTGAATTATTTATTTAAAAATACAGACTTGCAAATTAACTATAATTTTAACATGGTTGCGATTGTCAATCGTCGTCCAAAATTGGTTGGGATTTTGGATATTTTGGATGCGTTTATTGTCCATCAAAAAGAAGTGATTACAAGAAGAACGAAATTCGATTTGGAACATGCAAAAGCACGTTATCATATTTTAGAAGGACTTGTGAAAGCCATCAGCATTTTGGATGATGTCATTCGCGTGATTCGGGCGAGCAAGAATAAAAGCGATGCGATTGATAATTTGGTGAAAGAGTTTGATTTTACCTATGAACAAGCAAAGGCCATTGTCGAATTGCAACTTTATCGTTTAACCAATACGGATATTGTAGATATTGAAGAAGAAATGAAAAATTTGGAAAAGAACATTCATATTTGGACACAAATTTTAAATAATGAAGAAGCTTTAAAACATGTGATGAAAACGGAATTAAAACTCATTAAAAAGGAATATGGTAATCCAAGAAGAACTGAAATTCATGATGAAGTGACCGAGATCAAACTCGATATGAAGAGTATGATTCCAAAAGAAAATGTGATGGTGGTTGTCAGTCATGAGGGATATGTCAAACGCGTTAGTTTGAAAAGTTACGCTTCGACGGATGAGAAAACTACCTTAAAACCTGGGGATTATGTGACGGGTCTTTATCAAGTGACTACTTTGGATTCTTTGATTTTATTTACCAATTTCGGAAATTATTTATTTATTCCTGTTCATAAAATTCCGGAATCGAAGTGGAAAGAACTTGGAAAACATATTAACAATCTAGTTACGTTGCAGATGAATGAACGCGTTTTAGCAAGTTTTGTCTATGATAAAAATAAAAAGTTGGTCAGCGTAACGAAACAAGGAATGATTAAAAGAACCTTGATGAGCGATTATGAGGTCACTCGGACAAGTAAGGCGATGACAGCGATGAAACTCAAAGAAAACGATGAATTGTTAACGGTCTTTTTCGAAAATACCCATCTGGTTTTGGTTTCAAAAAATGGCTATTATGTTCAATTTTCACCGAGTGAAGTGCCAATGGTCGGCGTTCGAGGTAGTGGCGTTAAAGGAATCAACTTAAAAGAAGATGAACTGGTTAGTGCATTTGCTTATGATACGGAAGATTATATTGATGTTATCACGAATCAAAAAACGGCGAAACGGGTGAAGAGTAGTGATTTTGAAGATACGGGAAGAGCGCGAAGAGGAAATCCGTTGATCAAAAAAGTGAAATCGGTTTCTTATGAAATTTTAAGTGCTTTACCGATGACGAACAAAGATGTTTTAGTTTTAAAATCCGATAATGAATTTCGGGAGATTCGCAATCGTGAAATTGCGATTATGGATTTACAGAGTACTGGATCGAATATTTCGAAATATCCCATTGATGAGGTGTTTGTTCATCCAACGATTTCGAGTGGTGATGAACCTGAAGTGATCAAAGAGATGACGATGGATGATTTTTTAGACGATTTCAAACTTTAGCATAAAAATCACCAATTATGATTACATTGTAATAGGTGATTTTTTGATGGATAAAAAGTCTCAATTTAAACTGTTTGCTTCTCAGCATCCGGAACTTGTCACGTATGTAAAATCGGGAAGTATGTCGTGGCAGCAATTTTATGAAATTTATGATATTTATGGGGAGTCTACCAGTGCATGGAAGGAGTATTTGAATCCTTCTGGTACGGAAAAACTCGCAGACAAGTTAAAAAATATTGATATGAATTCGATTCAAGAACACATTAAAACGGCTCAAAAAGCATTAAATTTGGTTCAAGAATTGACTGGGAAAAGTAATGGGGAAGTTGTGAAAGGACCCAGTGCACCTAGACCCCTTAATAAATTTTTTGAGGATTAAGCATGCAGTTAGAAATTCAATTTAAATTAAAACAAGAGAAAAATATGTATCAATATTTACAAGAAAACTCTTATTGGATTCAAAAACTCAATCGGGATGTACGAGCGTATCCTCAATTTTTAGAAGCCATGAAGGATTTGTATCGGTTACGTACGACGGATAAAATTAGTGATGCGATTGATCAAATCGATTTCGTGAGTAGTTTTCTGAGTGCTTTTAAGTAGATTTTCTGAAATCGTTATTGACTTTAAAAATTGGAATGAGATATAATATTTTATAGTAGAAAGAGGTTACGGTATGAAACATAGGTCTTTAAATCAGAAAGGTTTTACATTGATTGAACTTTTGGCGGTTATTTCTATCTTAGCGATTTTGATGTTACTTGCTGCTAGTAGTGTAACAGGAATCATTGCCAATTCTTCTAAAAAGGCTTTTGTTATTGATGCACAACATGTTGTTGAAAATGCGCAACTTGCTTATATGGATGTCATGTTGACGGGAACCCAAAAAGGAACTCATTTCTGTTTGCCTCTTGAATATTTAAAATCTACTTATATCGAACGAATTTCTAGTAAATATAAAGGAAGTGTCGAGGTTACCGTATCGGGAACGGTTGCTACTTATAAATTATGGCTTTCTAATGGACAATATGTTGTTTCAGGAGTCGATTTTGATGCGATAGAAGCTTCTGTCAAAACCGATGGAGAAGATTTGGATAATGCTTCTAGTTCTTGTGGCGGAAGTGGAACTTTAATTTCCAAAAGTTAAAGTTCTTTTTTTTGCTTTCTTGTCATCTTGGCTTTGTTTTGATACAATACATAAGGGTGAAAAGTATGATTCTTGGAAGTCATGTTTCTTATAAAGAGTTGGGGTTATTGGGATGTGCGCAAGAAGCAAGTTCGTATGGAGCCAATACTTTTATGTTTTATACCGGTGCACCACAGAATACCATTCGAAAAAATATTGATGAGAAAATAACGTTACAAGCTCATGCATTTATGGCATCTCATCATCTTTTCTTATCTCAAGTGATTTGTCATGCTCCTTATATTATTAATCTGGCGAATAAAGCCAATTTGGAAAAATGGCGTTTTTCGATTTCTTTTTTGAAACAAGAGTTAAAGCGATGTGAAGCTTTAGGTGTTTTCAAAATGGTATTACATCCGGGAAGTGCTGTAAACATTTCAAAAGAAGAGGGGCTTCAAAACATTGTGGAAGGTTTAAATGAAGTGTGCAAAGACTATCCGGTGACCATTTTATTAGAAACGATGGCAGGAAAGGGAAATGAGTGCGGAAGTACATTAGAGGAAATTCAGTATCTTCTTTCTCATGTTGAGCATCCAGAAAAATTTGGCGTTTGTTTAGATACTTGTCATTTATCTGATGCTGGTTATGATCTGCATGATTTTGACGCCTTTTTACAGAAGTTTGATGCTTTGATTGGTATTAAAAAAATTGGGTGTGTTCATCTGAATGATAGTAAAAATGCACTTGGTTCTCACAAAGATCGTCATGAAAATATCGGCTTTGGAACGATTGGTTTTCAAACTTTGAATGCGATTTGTCATCATGAAAAATTAAAAGAAGTTCCTAAAATTTTAGAAACTCCTTATATTGGAATCGATTCAGACGCGAAGGAAAAGATTTATCCTCCTTATCTTTTTGAAATTGAAATGTTCAAAAGCAATACGTTTTATCCGGATTTATTAGATAAAGTTCGGTCTCATTATAAAAATGCTTGATATTTTCGTAAATATTCTTGTAAGAGCGTATTGATTTTTTGATAATTTTCTTCTGTAAAATGATTTTTATATTTTTCGAGATCAAAAGCATTGGGATTTCCTAACATGATTTTCCAATTTTTTTTCACGAAAGCGTAGATGAAGGAAAGTTCTTCATCACTTAAGAAGACTTGGTTTTTGATGGCAAATGTCTGAATGTCTTCTTTTTTTAAGTTATCCATATATCTTTCAATCATGTTCCACATGTTATCACCAATATATTGTATGTTTTTTTTAAAAAAAAGAATACTAGTAATGGTGAAGTCTTGTGCGAAAACGTAAGTGGGGTTATTTTGTTGTTTTCTTTTGCTTTTTTTTCCTTACTTTATGGAAACTTTATTCTTTGAATATTTTGCAACATGATTGGTTTTCTACCCAAAAGAGTGCGAAAACGGAAATTTATTTTGAGGGAGAGAGTGCTCCTCGTGGTCGCATTTTGGATGTGAATGGGGAAGTTTTGGTGGACAATGTTTTGGTGGAACATATCATGTATCGGAAAATCAATCATCCGACATTTGAAGAAGAGGTGGAAATTGCTAGAAGACTTGGATCTTGTTTGGATGTTTCGCAAGCTAATGAAGAACAGTTGAAACAATTTTATTTAAAAGAGTATCCAGAGAAAGTACATTCTTTGATTTTGGATGAAGAATGGAAGAGGTATGAAGAGCGGAAACTCACTGATGAAGAAATTACTTCTCTTGAGATGGAGAGGATTACGGATGAGGATTTGCAAGTTTATACTTCTTGGGATCGCAAAGTGATTCATCTTTATTTTTTAATGAATCAGGGATATTCCTACCAAAATAAAAAACTCGTTTCTAAAGCGGATGCTTCACTTGTAGCGAATGTTGTTGAACAAAATATCCCTGGTGTTTTTATTGAACAGGGTTTTGAACGAACGTATCCGTATGGAGAGGTTTTACAAAGTATTTTCGGAAATTTACAAGAAGGAATTCCTAAGGAAAATCAAGAAGATTATTTAAAAGCGGGATATGCTCTTTCAGATACGGTTGGTATTAGCTTTTTTGAAAAACAGTATGATTCTTATTTACAGGGAGAGAAAGCACTGTATTCGGTTTTGGATGATGGAAGGATGCAAGAAATTCGTCCGGCAAAGCGCGGAAATGATCTTTATTTGACGATAGATATCCATTTAGAAGAAAAATTGGTTGATGTCATGAAAGAGACAATGATTCAGGTTAAAAAGATGGCAAATACGGAATATTTTCATGAAAGTTATGCTTTGATTGGGGATCCTAAAACGGGTGGTATTCGGGCCATGGTTGGCTTACAACAAATTATGAATGGCCAAAAACCAAGTTTTCAAGAGGTTACTTCCAAAGTACTTTATGCATCTTTTACACCGGGAAGTGTTGTCAAAGGTGCTAGTCATACGGTTGGATATATGAAGGGAGCCATTTCAGTTGGGGAGAAAGTATTGGATCGATGTATTAAACTTTATTTAACGCCACAGAAGTGTTCCTATAAAAAGCTTGGATATGTTGATGATATTACGGCTTTAAAGTGGTCTAGTAACAGTTATCAGTTTTTAACGGCGATTCGTGTGCTTGGTCTTTCTTATTCTTATGATATGAAATTGAATGTGGAAAAAGAAACTTTTGATTTTTATCGCTCGGTTTTTCAAAGTTATGGATTGGGGAGTCAAACGGGCATTGATCTACCAAATGAACAGGTGGGAATGGCCGGAGAAATTGTCAGTGATGATTTGTTTCTTAATTATACGATTGGTCAGTATGATACTTATACGCCGTTACAACTCCTTCAATACATTCAGACGATTGAAACGGAGGGAGTGCGGTATGCTCTTTGTCTTTTAGATCGAGTGGTGTCTTTTGAAGGCGAGGTTTTATTTTCTCGGTCACCGAAGGTTTTATCGACCATTTCGCTTGATTCGATGTATTATCAACGCATCAAAGAGGGAATGAGAGAAGTCCTTTTTGGAGGAACAGGAAATGGCTATGTTCCGGTGAATACCGATGCTTATGGAAAGACGGGAACGAGTGAATCGTTTTACGATTCGGATTTGGATGGGGTCGTGGATGTGAGTACGATTACGTCGACACTGGCGATGATTGCCCATATAAATCAGGAAACTTATAGCTTGGCGGTGGTTGCTCCTCACATTAGTCATTTTGGAGGGAATCGCGATTATACGGCACCCTTTGCTCGTTATATTAGTAACGAAATGGTTCGGTATTTGAAGGAATCGTCCTCTTAAAAATGGGGAAGAAGTTACTTTTTCTTTGAAATCTGCTTATTTTTTGTTATAATACATATGGATTTAAAAGGAGGCAAGAAAAATGGCAAAAAACGAGAACAGACAATTTGTTGGTCTAAAGTGTAGTCGATGTGGAAAAGAACTTCGTCCAACTACCAAAAATAAGAAAAATACAACCGAAAAATTAGAATTAAATAAGTATTGTCCTACTTGTAAACAAGTAACTTCATTTAAAGAGACGAAATTATCCAAATAGAGAGTGAGTGAGTCGCATGCTTATTAATATTAATGATATTAAAAATGGAATGACAGTAATTGTCGATGGAAATTTATGTTTAATTCAAGAATTTCAACATGTAAAGCCGGGAAAAGGAAGTCCTTTTGTAAAGATTAAATTACGGAATTTACGGACGGGAAGTATTGTTGAAAATACGTATAATACCAATATTAAAATTGAACGTGCCCATGTTGATAAAATGCCAATGCAATTTTTATATGCAGATGGTAATAATTTTGTTTTTATGAATACGGAAAGCTATGAACAACTTGAGGTACCTCATTCAAAATTAGAAGAAGAAGCAAAGTTTTTAAAAGAGGGTATGGAAATTCAAATTGATTCTTATGAAGGAGAAATCTTAGGGGTTTCTTTACCAGAAAAAGTCGAATATGAAGTTATTGAAACGGAACCTGCTGTCAAAGGAAATACAACGAATAATGCAATGAAAGATGCCACAATTGAAACGGGTTATGTTGTCAAAGTACCTTTGTTTATTAATCAGGGAGAACATATCATTCTTTCCACTAGTGATGGAAAATATTCCGGAAGAGCATAAGCTCTTTTTTTTATATTAATTTGCGAATTTGATTTTCGATTTCTTGGATGCTTTCTAGCTTCTTTTCTTTTTGGTAGAGTGCGGATAGAAAGTTCATTCGAAGTTGGTAAAAGGTTTTTTGCTGTCTTAATATTTGAATGGTTTCATCGGTGAAAGGATTTCCGTATTTGCGTTCTGTTAAATTGATGAGTAACGTTAATAGTTTCTTTTTGGTTTCCCAATTTAAGGAAGTGGAGAAAAGAATGTCTCTGGTTCTTTGCATGGAGTGAATCTTTTGACTACTATGGATGGCACTTTGAAAAGTCTCAAAGAGTTGTTGGTCTTGGTATTCTTTTTCTAAAAAATCACAGCATTCGTATATTTCTAAGATGTTTTGGTTGGGATGATGGATGTCTTGAAACGTGGTATTTTGGTGTTTTAAGGTATGTTGATAGTAATATTTTCCTTCGGTGATCAGGGTGATTTTTTGGGCTTTTCCAAGAAGAAACGTACAAAATGGATAATCTTCCCATTTTTTATCTTCGAGAAATCTTACTTCATCGATGAGGGATCTTTTAAAGACTTTATTGCAGACACCAGGCGATTCTAAGGCAATGTAGGGGAGATTTTCTTTGGGGTGAAACGTAGAAGATTGGTGATTGTAGATGTTGTTTGAAAAAAAGTCTAAACTTACTAGCATGGAATTGATTTTTAAAAAACTTTGTTGTGGATAGCGAAGAATTTCTGCTTGGGTTTCTTGGATAGCTTCTTGAACTTTTACTAGTGTGTTTAAAGAAAGGAAATCATCGGCATCGACGAAAGTAATATATTGACCATTTGCTCTGTCCAACCCTCGATTTCTTGCGTAGCCAGCACCGTGATTTTTTTCGTTTTGAATGATTTTGATTCGATGATCGGTAGAGGCAAGATTTTCAATTATTTGTGGCGTTGAGTCGGTTGAGGCATCATCAATGATGATGATTTCTAAATCTTTCCACGTTTGGTTTTGAATACTTTGAATGCATGTTTTGATATTTTGGCTATTATTATACGTGGGAACAATGACGGAAAATGTACTCATTTTGATAATCCCCCCTTTTTTTAAACTGTTCGTATTATACCAGAAATATTTGAAATGTCTAGATGGGATATATTCGTTTCTATTTTGTGTAGTTCGTGATATAATCATTTTTAGTAAAGGGGCATTCTATGAAATCTTCACGTATTGTTTCGGTTGGTCTTTTTGGCATTTTAGGAAATGCTTTCTTAATGCTTATCAAACTTTTGAGTGGCATTTTTTTTCATAGTCAAGCGATGATTGCCGATGCGGTGAATAGTATTATGGATTTGTTTTCGTCTGTGATGACGCTCATGGGCGGACATATTGGTTCTCAGCCACGAGATCAAGATCATCAATTTGGCCATGGAAAGGCAGAATTCTTATTTTCTCTTTTTGTTAGTATGATGATGATGTTTAGTTCTCTATTTATTTTTATTCGGGCGATTCGCGATTATGGTGTGACGAGTGTACAGTTTTCTTTCTTTCTTTTGGGTACTTGTGTGATTACCATTTTTGTAAAATTTTTGATGTATTTTTATGCGAAGTATATTTATCATCAAACCAAAAGTATTTTGGTGTTTTCTAATATGATCGATCATCGAAATGATATGGTCATTACATTCTTTACTTTATTGTCCGTTTTCTTTTCTTATTATCAGATTACGATTTTGGATACCATTGTCGGTGTTGGAATTGCCATTTGGATTGGATATACGGGAATGAAAATTTTTAGTGATAGTTATAAGATTTTAATGGACCGAGCGATTGATGAGCAGGTGGCCATGGAAATTCGCAATTTTGTTTTAAAACAGAAAAGGGTAGAAGGTATTACTAAATTTGAAACCACACCAGTGGGATATCAATATATTTTGATTTTATCGATTTTGGTGGATGGAAATTTGAAAACGTTTGCAAGTCATGCCATTGCCGATCAATTGGAAAAGGATATTTTAAAAAATTTTCCGGATATTTTAATGGTTAGTTGACGCTTTTTTCTGAATTAATGAGTTGGTATCCAACTTGGTTAATGGTTCCAGCTCCGATGGTAATGATGATATCCTTTTTTTGGACGTGTTTTTTGAGATAATCGACAATCTGGTCATAACTTTTGAAATAAAGACAATTTGGATTTTCTTTTTGAATCAATTTTTCGATTTCTTTTGAGGAAATGCCGGTGGTATTTTCTTCTCGAGCCGCGTAGATTTCAGCAAGGATGATGTGATCGAAATTTTTTAAAATCTCTGCAAATTCTTGTAAGTGATCGATGGTTCTGGTATAGGTATGCGGTTCAAAGATGGCCCATGTTTCATGATGTGGAATGTTTTTGGTACTATTTAAGGTTGCTTGAATTTCAGTAGGGTGGTGCGCATAGTCATCAAAAACAGGAATGCCGTTGTAGGTACCAATTTTTTCCATTCTTCGTTTGGCTCCGGTGAAACTTTCTAGTCCTTCGATGATGAAGTTATTAGAAATCTGGTAGAGGTCGCAGGTAGCAATGGTTGCTAGGGCATTATAGATATTGTGAATGCCGGGAATGTGTAGGTGGACGGTCAGCCATTTTTTTTCATTTTTGTAGCAGTCGAATGATGGGTAACCGCATTCATCTATTTGAATGTTTTTGGCTTGATAATCGGCTTGGTTTTCGATGGCATATGTTATGATTGATTTCTTTGATTTTTTCAAGATTTCTTTGGTATTTTCATCATCGATGTTGGCAATAATATGGCCATTTTCTTTTACTCTTTCGGTAAATTTTATAAATGATTTTTTGATGTTTTCAATGTTTTTAAAATAATCGAGATGATCGTTGTCGATGTTTAAGATAATTTCGGTTTTGGGATAAAATGATAAAAAGGAATCGACGTATTCACATGCTTCTAAGATGAAGTAATGACTTTTGCCTGTTCGGTTATTTCCTTCGATGGTATTTAGGTATGCACCCACTTCGATGGTTGGATCTAGATTGGCTTTTAAAAAGCACGTGGCAATCATGGAGGTAGTTGTGGTTTTTCCGTGGGTTCCGCTGACGCAAATACATTCTTCGTAACATTTGGTGATGAGTCCTAGAAAAGTAGAACGTTCCATGGTTTCTTTGTTTTTCTGTTTGGCCATTTGCCTTTCGATGTCATCTTCTTGGATGGCAGCTGTGTAGACAATTAAATCGGCTGATTCAACCATTTCGGGGTGATGACCGATTTGAATGTTTAGGCCAAGGTCTTTTAAGTGACGAGTATTTTCATTTTCGTGAACGTCACTTCCGGTGATTTCAAACCCAAAATGGGTGAGGTGTTCGGCAAGACCACTCATACTTACTCCCCCAATCCCAATCATGTGAATTTTTTTATATTTTTGTAATGGTTCTAGATTCGTCATGATATCCGCTTCCTTTGCTTTATTATAGTTTATGAAACGAGAAACGTAAAGGATTTCTGTTTTTTTCAAAATTTTCTTCTTGTCAACTTTTTGATGATATTTGTGGTTTTTGCAAATAATCTCTTTACAATTTTTTTTAAATCATGTAATATAGTGGTAGATAGTGGTAGATGGTGGAAGAAAGTGGGGGATAAAAATGTTCTTAGGGGAATATCATCATAACATTGATGAAAAGGGAAGAATCGTTCTTCCTTCTAAGTTTCGAACTGAACTTAAGGACAAATTTATTATTGCTCGCGGTCTTGAAAAATGCTTATATGTTTATTCTTTAGACGATTGGAATAAACTGGTTAGCAAATTAGATACTCTACCTTTTACGAAAAAAGATGCGCGGACCTTTATCCGATCTTTCTTTTCCGGAGCCACTTTCTGCGAGTTCGACAATCAAGGTAGAACTTGCATAACCTCCCCACTGGTCCGTTACGCCGGTTTGACCAAAGAATGTGTGATAATCGGCGCTAACGACCGTATTGAAATATGGGATCAGCGTGCTTGGGAACAGGTTTTATGTGATCAGACGGAACACTTATCTGATATTGCAGAAAACTTATTTATGGATGGCGAATTATGAAACATTATTCGGTGTTAAAGCAAGAAGCGATTGAAGGTCTAAAACTTCGAAAGAATTCCATTATCGTCGATGCTACTCTCGGTTATGGGGGACATTCGAGTGAGATTTTAAAACAAATTCCAGAAGGACACTTGTATGCTTTTGATAAAGATTCGGAAGCCATTATGTATGCGAAAGAACGGTTAGAAAAAGTAGGGTCTTCTTTTACCATCCTTCATCAAGATTATAAAACGATGAAATCAGCACTATTGGATTTGGGTGTTTCCAAAGTGGATGGCATTTTATTTGATTTGGGTGTTTCGAGTCCTCAATTGGATGATGAACATCGCGGTTTTTCTTTTATGCGGGATGAAGTCTTAGATATGCGGATGAATCAAGAGCAATCTTTGGATGCGAAAGTGGTGATTCATACGTATTCTAAAGAGCAATTAGCAGATCTTTTTTTCCGATATGGCGAAGAAAAACAAAGTAAAAAAATTGCTGCATACATCGTGCAAGCAAGAGAAAAAAAGAGCATTGAAACTACCAAAGAATTGGTAGATATTATTCAAAATGCGGTTGGTGCGAATTATTTTTATAAAACCCATCCGGAAAGAAATATTTTTCAAGCAATTCGCATTGAAGTCAATCAAGAGTTAACGAATTTGGAAAAGGCCTTGCCTGATGCGTTGTCCTTATTAAATGTCGGTGGACGAATTTGTGTAATCACCTTTCATTCGTTAGAGGACCGGATTGTGAAAAATGTTTTTAAACAGGTGAGTGAAGTTGACGAGATGGTAAAAGGTCTACCGGTGATACCTAAAGCGTATTTACCAAAGTATCGGATTGTCAATCATAAACCGATTGTACCAAGCGCTCAAGAAATGAAAGAAAACTCGCGAAGTAGAAGTGCTAAACTTCGCATTATAGAAAGGATTCATGATGATGAAAAAGAATAAAAAGGGAACATTTTTTAAAGGAGAAAAGTTTATTTATTTTTTACTTTTCTTTGTGATTGCATCCATGCCTATTTGTACTGTATTTACGAAAGCACTTCTTTCCGAGAGCAATATTGAAGTTGAACAGATGAAAGCGAAAATTGAAAATCAACAAGACGTGAATCAATCTTTGAGTATGCAAATTGATGAACTAGCTAGTCTTGATAAAATTCAACAGGTTGCAGATGAAAAAGGCTTGAGTTATAATAATGATAATATCAAGGTCATTCACGAATCATAAAGAAGGAATATTTAGTGAAGCAAAAAAGAAAAGGAAATGCTCGTTCGATCATGAATATTAATGTGAAGATAACCGTGCTTAT
>CANQAU010000032.1 GCA_947588935.1 uncultured Bacilli bacterium | reverse complement strand
AACGGAGCACAATTAGCAGAACCAGGAGAATTTACAAAACGAGCCTTTTTAAATGGTAGAATCGATTTAATAGAAGCAGAATCAGTAAGTGATTTAATTGAAGCAAAAAGCGATAAAGCCAGAAATTTGGCATTAAACGGAATCACAGGAACTTTAACAAAACTTATTCAAAATTTAAGAGAAGAAATGGTAACTCTTCTAACAAATATAGAAGTAAATATTGATTATCCAGAATATGAAGATGAATTAGTAATTACCCATGAAGTATTGCTTCCAAAATTAAAAAAAATTGAAAATCAATTACATAAAATTATTCAACAATCTGAATCCGGAAAATTGATAAAAGAAGGAATAAACGTTGCATTAATCGGTCGTCCAAATGTCGGAAAAAGTAGTATTCTAAATGCATTATTGGAAGAAGAAAAAGCAATTGTTACAGATATTTCTGGAACAACTAGAGACATTGTCGAAGGAACCTGTAATTTAAATGGTATTTTATTAAATATCATCGATACAGCAGGAATTCGACAAACAGAAGATATCGTGGAAAAAATAGGGGTCAAAAAAAGCAAAGAAATATTAAAAACTGCCGACTTGATAATTTTAGTATTAAATAGAAATGAAACGATGAAAAAAGAAGATAGAGAATTAATAAAAGAAGTTCAAGATAAAAAACATATTCTCTTTTTAAATAAAAATGATTTACCAAATAATTTAAATGAAAAATTTACAAGTTCATACGTTGTCGAAGGAAATACAAAAAATGATGATGGATTAAATGATTTAAAAGAAAAAATAACAGAATTATTTCATTTAGAAGAATTAACTACCAACGATTTAACTTTTTTATCAAATGCCCGTCAAATCTCGTTAGCTAAAAAAGCTTTACAAAATGTTGAAAATGTAAAAAAACAAATCCAAGAGCAAATTCCAATCGATATTATTGAAAATGAATTAAAAGAAGCTTGGAATAATTTAGGATTAATTATAGGAGAAACCTATGAAGAAGAATTGATTGATAACTTATTTAAAAAATTCTGTTTAGGGAAGTGATATCATGAAATATGACATAATTGTTGTTGGTGGCGGTCATGCCGGATGTGAAGCAGCACATATTGCTGCTTTTATGGGCAAAAAGACATTACTCATCACAATGAATATAAAAAACATCGCGGATATGCCATGTAATCCATCAATTGGTGGAACGGCCAAAGGAATCATTGTGAGAGAAATCGATGCACTGGGTGGACTCATGGGTAGAGTGACAGATAAATCTCATTTTCAAATAAAAATGTTAAATAGTGCCAAAGGACCGGCAGTTCAATCTTTACGTGCACAAGCAGATAAAATCACTTATCCACAAAACATGTTAAAAGAATTAAAAAGTACAAAAAATTTAACAATTTTAGAAGGTACAGTCGAAGATATCAAAGTTGAAAATCAAAAAATAAAAAAAATAGTATTGGAAGATCAAACAGAAATTGAAACAGAAGTTTTAATATTAACAACGGGAACTTATCTAAAAAGTAATATTTTAATTGGAGCTGAAAACACCGAAAGTGGACCTCATGGTGAAAAAAGAAGTAACTTTTTAAGTACCAATTTACAAAATTTAGGATTTGAATTACAAAGATTAAAAACAGGTACTCCTCAAAGAATCAAAGCTTCCACCATCGACTTTTCAAAAATGAAAGAAGAATTAGGTAGCGATAAATATTATACGTTTAGTTTCGATAATAAACCATCATACAAAATCAATGAACAGCAAAAGTGTTATTTATTATATACAAATGAAAAGACCCATAAGATTATTTTAGATAATTTAAAGAAATCAGCGATGTACGGTGGCTATGTAACCGGAGTAGGTCCTAGATATTGTCCTTCTATTGAAGATAAACTAGTTCGCTTCAAAGATAAAGAAAG
The DNA here is from genome assembly GCA_947588935.1 of uncultured Bacilli bacterium. Classification (GTDB taxonomy): domain Bacteria; phylum Bacillota_I; class Bacilli_A; order RF39; family UBA660; genus MGBC162267. The sequence continues at coordinate 12,443 of CANQAU010000032.1, read as the reverse complement.
ACACCAATTATTTTTGGAACCAGAAAGTTTATATTACGACGAATGGTATCTACAAGGATTCTCTACCAGTATGCCACGTGACATTCAAGAAAAAATGGTTCATAGTTTAGAAGGATTAGAGCATGCCCAGATAACAAAATATGCCTATGCGATTGAATATGATGCAATTAATCCACTTCAAATCAAACCATCATTAGAATCAAAAGTCATTGAAGGAATATTTACTGCTGGACAAATCAATGGTACAAGTGGATATGAGGAAGCGGCCGGTCAAGGAATAATCGCTGGTATCAATGCGGTCAGAAAACTACAAAAAAAGGAACCGATTATTTTAAAAAGAAATGAAGCTTACATTGGAGTATTAATAGATGATTTAGTAACGAAAGGAACCAAAGAACCATATCGAATGCTAACATCTAGGGCTGAATATCGTTTAATTCTTCGCCATGATAATGCGGATTTACGATTAAGACCCATTGCCTGGAAAATAAAAAGTATAACCAAAAAACAATATCAAAATACATTAGAAAAACAAGAAAAAATCAATAAATTAATTGAAATGTTAAAACAAGAAAAAATAAAATTAACAAAAGAAAATAAAGAAAAATTAAAACAATTACATTTAGACGTCCGTACTTCGAAAAGTTTCTATGAACTTCTAAAACGTCCAGAAATAAATATGGATATCGTATCTCAATTTATAAAAATAGTAGATGATGAAGAAATCCAAGAACAAGTCCAAATAGCTATAAAATATGAAGGATATATTAATAAAACATATAAAGACGTAGAAAGAATGTTAAAATTAGAAGAAAAATTGATACCAGAAAATATAGATTATGATAAAGTAAAAAATTTAGCATCGGAAGCTAGACAAAAATTAAAAAAAGTCAAACCGCTATCCATCGGTCAAGCTTCCCGTATTAGTGGGGTAAATCCAGCAGATATTTCAATATTAGCAATATATCTAAAAAAAGGAGTATGGCAATGAATGAACAAGAGTTCTTAGAAGAAACAAAAAAATTAAATTTATCTTTAAATGAAGATCAATTATTCAAATTAAAAGAATATGCAAAATTTTTAATCGAATACAATAAAAAAGTAAATATTACCGCCATAAAGACAATCGAAGAAACATACTTAAAACACTTTTATGATTCTCTTACAATCACGAGAGAATATACTTTTCAAAATCAACAAATTTTAGATATAGGCACTGGCGGTGGATTTCCAGGATTAGTATTAGCAATTTGTTTTCCAAATTTAACCGTTCATCTTTTGGACTCGAATCATAAAAAAATAGATTTTTTAAATCAACTCATCCAAAAATTAAAGATTACAAATGCCAAAACCATTTATGAACGAAGTGAAATATATGCTACGAAAAAGAAAGAAATGTATGATGTGATTACATCACGAGCTGTAGCAGATTTAAGGGTTTTAATGGAAATCAGTTTTCCACTATTAAAAACCAAAGGGATTTTTCTAGCGATGAAATCGATCTGTGAAGAAGAAATCAAAGACGCCAGAGATACGATAGAAATTCTTCATGGAAAGTTAATTCAAGCTCAAAATTTTGAATTACCAAAAAATGCGGGAACTCGCTGTATCATCAAAATCCAAAAAGAAAAAGAAACCGAAAAAACATATCCGCGCAGTTATGCAACCATCATGAAAAAACCATTGAAAAAAAAGCAATTCTAGTATAAAATAAATTATAGTATAAGGGGCTGATTAATGTGAACATGGAGAAGAATATCGAACTGATTCCTGTCGAAGACATTATTCCAAACCGTTTTCAACCAAGGTTAGCTTTTGATGAAACCGGCTTAAAAGAGTTATCAGAATCCATAAAACAACATGGAATTATTCAACCATTAGTTTTAAGAAGATTAGGAGATAAGTTTGAAATCATTGCAGGAGAAAGAAGATATAAAGCAGCAACTATGGCCGGTCTTCAAAAAGTTCCAGCAATTATTTCGAACATTGATGATAATAAAAGTGCTGAAGTGGCATTAGTAGAAAACATTCAACGAAGAAATTTAACAGCCATTGAAGAAGCAAAATCATATAAAAGCTTATTAGATAAAGGATATCTCACCCAAGAGCAATTAGCAGAAAAAATGGGAATATCTCAATCATCAGTTGCCAATAAACTAAGATTATTAAATTTGGACGAAGATGTACAAGCAGCACTATTAAATGAAAAAATTAGTGAACGTCATGCTCGTGCATTATTATCTTTGCCAAAAGAGGAACAAAAAAAATGGCTCAAGAAAATTATTGATAAAAGAATGACAGTGAGACAATTAGATATAGAATTAAAGCAATTAAAAGAAAATAACAATGCCGAAGAAGAATCAATTCCATTAGTCAATTTAACACCAAATTTAGAAAATATGGTGAATAATGCCGAAGATATAAATCCCGTTCGTGAACTTCACGACGTAGAAAGTATGATGAAACCTATGGAAGAGATAAAAACGGAAACATTACAACCTGTGGAACCAAAAGAAAAAGAACCCGTCAATCAAAATAAATTTTTCAATTTTTTAGAAGATGAAGCAGCCAATATGAGCATGACAGATGGTTTACTAAAAAATCCACAACCTTCCCAAATTAATCCATTAGTAGAAGATATGGAAGTATTAGACGATGGATTAGAAGAAACCACTTCTTCATCAACACCTTTTTTCTTTCAAACCAATGAAAATAACAATCAAAATATCATCGAAGAAATCAAAGAAGAACCACAAGACGAAACTTTAGTAGATCCAGTCGAAGCCATTGCAACATTAGATCCAAATTATACTCAAAAAATAGAAGAAGAAAATGGAACAGATTTAAAAACAGCAATTAATACAATTCGCAATTTAATTACAAATATGAACGAAAAAGGCTTTACTATAGAAATTGAAGAAATCGATTTAGATGAAAATTATCAAATGAATATCAAAATCAAAAAATAAATCTCATACGAGATTTTTTTAATTTTCGGAAAGGGTTGAACTAGGTACATATTCAGTACCTTTCTCATAGTAGAAAATAGTTGAATTTTTGGCATTTCCATTCACTTCACCAGTAATGGCATCTCGAAATAATCCAATTACATTAACAGGAGTTTCAAACCAATGTGTCTCTTTCTGAGATAAATAGCTCTCCATCGTATCAAGCCAGACGTTTTTAGAAATTCGACTAGCAATACTTCCAACTTCCGTACTATCATCTTTTCCAACCCAAACTAAACTTAAAGCTTCAGGAGTATATCCAACACTCCAACAATCGGTATCAGTAGTACCTGTTTTCAAAGCGTATTTTCGAGACATTCGAGCCGCCAAAGAAAGAGCCGTAGGAGTAGTGTAAGAATTAAAACTAGAATTAGAAGTATTTGTAAGCATCTCATTTAAAATATACACATAATTACTATTTAAAACAATTTCCTTCTTTGTTTTATGTTCATATAAAACATGCCCATCTAAATCTTCAACTCGTTCAATAAAATAAGGATTGTAAAGAAATCCACCACTGGCTAATGTCGTATAACCCCTTGCAAAATCTAACATATTAATTTCACTTGTCCCAAGCGGTAAAGAAGGATTTGGTTCAATTTCTTCTTGAATCCCGACTTTTTTAGCAGTCTCAACAAGCACCTCATTTCCCAAAAATAGATGAGTTTTAACGGCATAAACATTATCAGAAAAAGCCAGCGCTGCAGCCATAGTAATATCTTGATTTGCATAAATCTGATTATAATTAGATGGATGATAAGTTTGATTATTAGAAAAAACAAATGTAGTTTCACTACTAAAAAAAGTTGAAGAAGAAGTTAGTCCATTTTCTAAAGCTGCATAATACAAAAAAGGTTTCATAGTACTACCAACTTGCCGTTTTGCTTGAGTAGCACGATTATATTGACTTTTGGAATAATCATATCCACCAGTTAATGCTAAAATTTTTCCACTTTGCGGATCAATTAAAACACTAGCTATTTGTAAATCATTCGCATCTTCCATATAAGTTTTAATCGTTTTTTCTAAATTAATTTGTGCATCCAAATCCAAGGTAGTATAAATTCGCAAACCACCAAAATTCATTAAATTAACCGGAATTCCTTTGGTATTCTGTAGTTCATTTAAAACTGCATCTTGATAGTATTGAATCATTTGTGAATGATTTTGCTCTTCTTTCCCGTAGATATCAATTTTTTGCTCAAATAAATGTTGATAAGTATTCTCGTCAATATATCCATTATTTTTCATAGCACTTGCTACAATCCAAGCCCTTTTAACACACGCATCATAGTCCGCAACCGGATTATAATGATTAGGACTCTTCGGAATTCCTGCAAGCATTAAAGACTCTTCAAGGGTAAGATCTTTGGCGTTTTTATTAAAATAATACTGACTTGCCTCACCAATTCCATAATTTCCTTCACCATAATTAATGGTATTTAAATATCCTTCTAAAATAGAATCTTTTGAATAATGCACTTCTAATTCGACAGTTAAAAAGGCTTCCTCAATTTTTCTTTGCCAAGTTTGATCAAATGTCAAAAACATATTTTTAATATATTGTTGACTAATTGTCGAAGCCCCTTGGCGTGTATTATGGAGGAGATTTGTAATTAAAGCCTTGAAAATTCGAAAAAAATCAAATCCATGATGAGAATAAAAATTTTTATCTTCTACACTAATCACAGCATTTATAAGTTGAGGGTTTATCTCATGTAAAGAAGTCCATTCATTTTGATTAGAACCATGAAAAACCAATTCTTCTTTTTGATCATACAAATAAATTTTTCCTAAGTTTTTCAACTCCAGTTTCGGACTAAAAAAAGCATACGCATAAATTGCAAATAAGAAAACAAAGCATGATAAAAAGAAAAACAATCCACAACGTAATCCGAAAATAAAACGTTTTTTCACGTTTAACCACCTAAAAATAGTATGGAAATTATTCCAAAAACTATCCAACAATATGATATAATTGCTAACTAAAGGAGAGTATTTATGTACCTAAATCTAAAATTATTTTCAGAAAACGTCTGCAAAATGGAAAAAAATCACATCATATATCATCAAACAGACGAAATCATTGAATTTGAAATTGACAAAATATATCATTTACTAGATTTAAAAAATAAAATATTTGAAAGAGAAAACGACGAATTTTGCTTTATGATTGATTTCATAAAAGAAAAGTGTACATATGAACTAAAAGAAAAACAAGCAACTTTTGATATAATGGTGGAAGAATCTTTCTGGAATGTAGAAAAAAACAATATTGAATTATCATATGCAATAGAAACAAATGATGAAAAAGTAAAAATATTAATAGAATTGTTAAATAAGGATAGACAAGAGCCATAATTTTGCATATAATGGCGTAGAATACTATATTTAAAGAAAATTATTTTGAAAAAAATAAATTTATCGTATAATGTAGTCTGGTTTTTGATAACCTACAAAGGAATGTTTAGGAGGAAGAAAGATGAAATTAAGTGATATATCAAAAGAAGAATTAGAATTAATGAGTTACGATGATGTGGCATATTTAATATTAAAAAATGCAAATAAGAAAATGAAAATAAATGATTTATTTCAAAAAGTATGTAAACTTTTAAATTTAAATGAACAAGTATTCGAAGAACAAATTGCTGACTTTTTTGAAATGTTAACAACAGATAAACGCTTTACAATGTTAGAAGATGGCTTTTGGGACCTAAAAGAAAAACATAGTGAAAAAGTCATCATTGATGAAGATGACGATGAAGTCTTTGTGGAAGAACAAGAAGATAACGAAGAAGAAATCGAAGATGAAACCTTCTATGACGAAGAAGATGACAACGAAGAGGACGACTTAAAAGATCTAGTAGTTATTGATGAAGACGAAGAAGGAGAAAATCTTTAAAAGCATCTAACTCAGAAAGGATGTATTTATGGAAGAAAGATTAGAAACAATATTAAATCGGTATAAAGAAATTGCAGTTTCATTACAAAACCCAGAAGTAATGGCCGATTTTAATCAAGTAAAAAAATTATCAAAAGAACAAAGTGATTTAGAAGAAACGGTCAAAAAATACGAGGAATATAAGAAAATAAAACAAAATATAGAAGAAGCCAAAACCTTGATGAACGATCCAGAATTAAAAGAAATGGCTGAAATCGAATTAACAGAAAATAATGAAAAATTAGAAAACATCACTCATGAATTAGAAATTTTATTAATTCCAAAAGATGAAAATGACGGAAAAAATGTCATCATGGAAATTCGCGGGGCCGCTGGAGGAGATGAAGCAAATATCTTTGCAGGAGACCTTTTAAGAATGTATACCTACTATGCTGAAAAAAATGGATGGAAAATCGAAATTACACATCAAGTAGAAGGAGCGAGTGGAGGTTTTGCAACGGTTGAATGTATGATCAAAGGAGAAAATGTCTATTCGAAATTAAAATATGAAAGTGGCGCTCACCGCGTACAAAGAGTTCCCGTAACTGAAACGCAAGGAAGAGTGCATACGTCAACAGCGACCGTGTTAGTCATGCCAGAAGTAGAAGATGTAGATATCGAAATCAAAGAAACCGATTTAAAAATTGATGTATACCATAGTAGTGGAGCAGGAGGACAATCGGTAAATACATCCAATTCTGCGGTTCGAATTACTCATTTGCCAACTAATACCGTCGTCACTTGTCAAAATGAACGAAGCCAAATGAAAAATAAAGATATGGCAATGAAACTACTCAAAATAAAATTATATGATAAAATGATAAGTGAAAAAGAACAAGAAATCGGCTATGAAAGAAAAAGCAAAGTGGGATCTGGAGATAGATCAGAAAAAATTAGAACGTACAACTATCCACAAAACCGAGTAACCGATCATCGAATAAATTTTTCTGTCATGGCGCTAGATAGAGTAATGGATGGAGACCTAGATAGTATCATAGAAGCATTAATTACAGAAGATTTAAGGAGAAAATTAGCTGGTGAATAAAATCGAAAAGCCAGCTTTTCTTAATGAAGTAGACTGGAAAATAATCAAAGAAAAATATCCAAATAATCTATCAAAAATCGTTAAAAAATTGCAAAATCATTATCCTGTGCAATACATAATTGGCAATGTCGATTTTTATAATTCAATGATTATCGTGAATAAAAACGTCCTAATTCCTAGATTTGAAACAGAACGATTAATAGAAAAACTTGTCAAAAAATTTCAGAATCAAAAAATGGAAAACAAACGAGTAATTGATTTAGGTACAGGCAGTGGATGCATTGCCATATCTCTGCAAAAAGAATGGAATTGTCAAATGACAGCGATAGATATCAGTTCCAAAGCCATCCGTTTAGCCAAAAAAAATGCCATAAACAATCATGTTAAGATTGAATTTAAAAAACAACCAATCGAAAAAGTAGATTTAGAAAATTACGATATCATAATTAGCAATCCGCCGTATGTCAGAAAAAAGGAACCTGTGGGCGAAGAAATAAAATATGAACCACAAAAAGCCATCTTTGCCAAACAAGACGGATTATATTTTTATGAAATCATTTTAAAAAAAGTTGCGGATTTAAAAAACAAACCAACCCTGATTGCCTTTGAAATTGGTGCCCAACAAGGACTAGCTATAAAACACATAGCAAAAAAATACTTAAAAAAATATAAAATAATTATAGAAAAAGACTATACCGAAAAAGATCGCTTTGTTTTTATTACCAAAAATGAATAAAAAATCAAAATATCATTCATGATGATGTTAGGTGAAAATATGAAAAAAATAATAATTGCATTATTTTGCTTAACTGTCACATATAGTTTTTTAAATCAAGACACCAATATCATCATTCCCGATGAGGCCATTCGTTTTCGAATCATTGCCAACTCAAATTCAGAAGCAGATCAAAATCTAAAATTGCAAATTAAAGAAAATATAGAAACCGAATTAAATAATCATATGAAAACCGCGAAAAACATAGAAGAAGCCAGAAATGAAATAAAACAGGCTATCCCAAATATCGAAAATATTATGAACCGTTATCAAATATCTTATAAAATCAATTTTGGTATGAACGAATTCCCAAAGAAAGAATATAAAGGAGTCACATATCCAAGTGGAAAATATGAATCTTTGGTAATTACGTTAGGTCAGGGTTTGGGAGATAACTGGTGGTGTGTGATGTTTCCACCATTATGTTTAATCGAAGCAGAAGAATCAGAAAAAGAGAATATTGAATATAAATTTTATATTAGTGAAGTCTTAAAATCTTTTGGTATGAATTAACCTCCGAACCATATACTTTGATAGGAGGTTTTTTCATGTTAGAAATTGCTACCATTTTCTCCATAGCAGTAGCATTAAGCATGGATACTTTTTCCCTATCTTTAGGAATAGGAACAACGAATTTATCGAAGAAAAAAATTTTACAATTATCCACGACCGTAGGAATTATGCATTTTCTTATGCCTTGCATCGGTATGATGATTGGCACGAATATATTAAAATTTTTTGAAATAAATAGTAATTTTTTACTAGGATTAATACTGCTATTTATAGCAGGACAAATGATATATGAAATTTTTTATAAAGAAAACGAAAATTTTGAATTAAATAATTATGGAATTTTTTTATTTTCTTTTAGTGTTAGCATCGATGCCTTCTCCACCGGATTAGGATTATGCGCAATTACTACCAATTTATTTCTGGCACTTATGATTTTTTCAGCCATTAGTTTCCTTTTTACCATACTAGGACTTTATATAGGAAAATATGCAAATAAAATATTAGGAATTTATGCCAGTATTTTTGGTAGCATTTTATTAATTTTAATTGGAATTTCGCATCTTTGTAAATAAAAAACATTTAATCTCTTTACAAAAAGAGATGTTTCATTTATATTAAAAAAGAACAAAAGAGGGATGTTTATGAAACAAATCATCATTGAAGGGAACAAGACGTTAACAGGAACCATTGAAATCTCTGGAATGAAAAATGCCGCCGTTGCTTTATTGCCAGCCGCCATCTTATGTGATGAAACTTCAACAATTACAAACGTCCCTGATATTTCCGATAAAGATGCATTGATCGATATTATAAAAATACTAAATGGAAAAGTAGAAGAAAAAAATAAAACAATCACGATTGACTCTACGGAAATAGAATCAAAGTTAATACCAGAAGAGATGGCCAGTAAACTTCGAGCAAGTTATTATTTTATGGGAGCTTTATTAGGAAGAAAAAAACATGTAGAGATATATTTTCCAGGTGGATGCAATATTGGAAATCGAAAAATTAATTTTCATCTAAAAGGATTTGAAGCATTAGGGGCAACCGTAACCGAAGAAAATGACAAATATATTATTCATGCCGAAAAATTAAAAGGATGTCAAATAAATCTCGATTTTGCAAGCGTTGGTGCAACCATCAATCTCATGTTAGCAGCAGTCAAAGCCGAAGGAAAAACCACCATTCACAACGCTGCCAAAGAACCAGATGTAAAAAATATTGCTGATTTTTTAAATAACATGGGAGCTAAGATTCATGGTGCAGGAACAGAGACAATCACCATAGAAGGCGTAGAATATTTACATAAAGGAACAATCAAAGTACTTCCAGACCGTATAGAAGCAGGAACATATTTAATTATAGCAGCCCTATTAGGAAAAAATTTATCCATAAAAAATGTGGTCATAAAACATTTAGAAGCCTTAATTGAAAAATTACAAGAAGCCGGAGTAAATTTAGAAATTAAAGAAAATCAAATTACAGTCAAAAAAGTAAACAAATATAAAGCCGTAAATGTAAAAACCTTAGTATATCCAGGTTTTGTCACCGATTGGGGCCAACCCATGAGTGTTTTTTTGAGTCAATGTGAAGGAACTTCCATTTTTGAAGAAACTATCTATGAAAATCGAATGGGACATGTTCCATATTTAAATCGAATGGGCGCCAACATGAAAGTAAAAGATCAAACCATTTATATAAAAGGTCCAACTCCCTTTTCCGGTAGTGATGTCATTGCCACCGATTTAAGAGCAGGAGCATCTTTAGTGGTAGCAGCGCTATTAGCTACTGGTACAACAAAAATCAATAATGCCGAACATATTCTCCGCGGATATGAAAAAATCGTAGAAAAATTAAACAACGTAGGTGCTAAAGTAAAATTAATAGACATAGAATAGTAATGTATTGCTATTCTTTTTTTTTGGGGGAATTATGAAAAAGAAAATATTATTTATAATTCTATGTGGAATAATAATTACATTTTGGATTTATACCCAAAACAAGAAAGAAGACATTTACTTTGTTTCGTTAGGAGATGGTATCGCCACAGGAATGACCGCATATGACGTAGAAGGATATAATTTTAATGATTATCTTCGAGATGAACTAGACAAACAACATCGATTAGAAAACTATATTTCCACCTTTTCGTCCACCAATCAAACAACCGAAGACTTAATTTTCGCCATTGAAAATAATTATGTAGATAAGGAATCGGGATTATCAATTCAACAAGCACTAAATAAAGCCAAAATCATCACTTTGGCATTAGGAATGGATGAAATAGAAAATTTTCCAAATCAATCAAAAAATATGCACAAAAGAATGGAACAATATAAAAAAAATATGGAAAAAATAATTCGATTAATTCGAAACTTTAATCACTATCAAATCTTCATCATCGGTCTTTATGATTATCACAACGAAAAAAGTGATTCCATCGACCAAATTAATGAAGAGCTCCAAAATTTATCTAATAAATATCAAATAACTTTTATAGACATTTCTGATTTTTCGTTAAAAAAGGAATATTATTTATCCAATAACAGTTATTATTTCAATTACAAAGCGCATCAAGAAATTGCCAATCGAATAAAAAATGTAATGAAAAAAAGTCAAGAAGAATAAGCAAAAAATTTCTTTATTTACGATTTTTTGACAAATCAAGCAAAAAATGTTATAATTTCTAACGTGTGGTGCATTATTCTAGTCACAAAAACAATATGAAGGTAGGGCTAAAAATCTACTAATTGCATGAAAGCACTTTATATAATATGCTTTATCGGCCCAAGGTAGGGCAGTTATATAATTTAAAATTTTAGGAAAGTTATAATGGCATATAATGAACCTCCTGAAATTGCGCAGAAAAGAAAAAAGTGCATGTCGTGAGTGAATATGAGGGATATAACGACTTAAGGTTATAAAAATTATATTTGCAAAAGCGAATAAGTATTGTCACTATGTGTTAGGGAAAACCTCTAGAATGTTAAAATTGTAAGGATTAAAGTACGGACTCAGTGGTAATCGAGTAATTAAGCTGGTAACACTTAATTGCTTTCTTGAAAGAGAAATCGCCTACAGGTAACTAAGGGTAGAAAGTAGAGAAATTCAACTCGACCTAAGCCGTAAAATTAATTTATAATTAACCACAGCAAACCATTGTAGCTAAAAAGATTTCTAAAAAGAAGTCTTTTTTCGTAATAAAGGAGACATATATGAAAAAGAATTGGCCACAAAAAGTATTTTTTCTCTCTTTTTTGCTAGCCGTAATATTTAGTGGCTTATCCACTTACTGTGCAGATTTAAACGTTTTACTACTTACCATCATATTAATATTGGTCATTTTCATTGGAATTGTGTTTGACATGATAGGAGTCGCTACCTTAACGAGTAGACAAGCCACATTTCATGCAATGTCATCAAAGAAAATAAAAGGAGCTAAACAATCATTGTTTTTAATAAAAAATAATTCTCTAGTTTCAAGTGTTTGCAATGATGTAATAGGGGATATATGTGGAATTGTCAGTGGTAGTCTAGGAGCAAGTTTAACGGCATATCTCGTCTTTGTTTTAAATGCTAATCCATTTTGGATAACCATATTTGTTACAGCACTCATATCATCTTTAACCGTAGGTGGAAAAGCCTTTGGGAAGCAAATTGCTATCAAGAAATGTGATCAAATTGTTTACGTTGTTGGCAAATTTTTGCAATTTGTTCATTTTCAAAACATAAAATGATAATAAATAAGAAAAATTCAGATAAAATCCCATAAATTTCGGCTTGCATGTTGAAAAATTTATGATATAATGAACTAAGTCAAGAAATTACTATGCCTAATCATGAGGTATGGCGAAAGGAGTTTGATTATGAAAGCAAACATTCATCCAGAAATGAAAGAAGTTGAAATTAAATGTGCTTGTGGAGCAACATTTAAAACAATGTCAACAAAAGATAAGATTGAAGTAGAAATCTGTAGTCAATGTCATCCTTTTTATACTGGAAAACAAGGAAGTGCCAAGAGAACTGGTAACATTGAGAAATTTAATCGCAAATATAATTTAAATCAAGAAAAAGCTTAAAAAGCTTTCCTAAATTGAAATTTGAACCGCACCACAAGGTGCGGTTTTTTTGATAAAATAAAAGAGCCCACCCGGCAAGGAG
>CANQAU010000031.1 GCA_947588935.1 uncultured Bacilli bacterium | reverse complement strand
AATTTTTCTTCTTTAGACCAATATCTATTTTTCCCACCTTTTGGTCTTCCTGCCATTTTTACCATTCCTTTCTTATTTAATTATAACAAAATAAAAGTAGATCACGTTCTTTTTATGTGTCTACTTTTACTTTATCACTTCACTTTATGGAAAAAGAACTCTTTTCTTTTCGGTTATATTTAAGATTTCTTTAAAGGATTGGTGTAGTTCTTCGTAAGAGGCATTCTGCCATTCGGGATGCATTTGTAGATAATGGTAGAAGTTATGCAATTCTTCTTCTTTTTTGGTTTCATCGGTGATATTTTCTAGTTCGATTTGATACTCTTCGAACATGGAAAGATAAAAAAGGATATCTTTTTGCTCTTGATTGCTATAACCATATTGGGATAGTTCTTCCAAATATTTTTGTCCTCCTAGTTCTATCAAGGCATTCTCATCATAAAAAATAGCATCTTTTTGTTCTTTGGAAGCATCACTTGTTAGCGCTTGTCGAAGAAGGGTGGGAATCATTTCCTCTGTCCAAGTTGATGTAAAGAGGTGCGGATGCGTGGCGATGAAGATTGGAAATTCATTTTGATATTTGATTTTTTCATCGACGGTTTGATAGGTAGTATTGATAATATTTTCATACACGACATAGGTATTCCAGTGTTCAAAATAAAGCGGTATTAAACTAGATGGAACACCTTGGTATTGAAGCGTTTTTTGTAACATTTCTTGGTTATGATTATAAGAGGTTATCCGGGTAAAAGAATGATCCGAATTTTCTTCATAGATTTGCGTATCCATTTCGTCGTTTGTCAAAACCGGATGGGTAATTTTTATATAGTTTTTGCCATTTATATCAACGATTAGTGCCATTTGTTCATTTTCCATCAATGAGAAAGACCGATTTTTGATGTCTTTCATGAATGAAGTTTCTTTTGCTGGTTCGCCCTGTTTTAATATCGCTTGTAAAATGTTTATGAAAATCGTGTCTTCTTGCCACGAAGTTTGTTTGACTTTTTCATACATTTTTGTTAAGTCATCAACTAATTTTGGAATGACTTCTTCTTGGGATGGATTCGTTTCATTTTCGACTTCTATTTGATAAATGGCATTCAAATCGTTTAGATATTTTGTTTTTTCTTCTTCAGAGCCTTTTAATAAATTCCAAATGTTTTCTGGCGCATCGGGACTTTTTAAAGCGGTTATGATCTGATCTTTTCCATAGATATGATACAATGCTTGCAATTGTTGTGTAAGTAGAAAATACGTATCAAAAAAGCCATACGTGTCGATGCTTCTTCCGGCTAAGTCACTCGCTAGAGCTTCTTCTAGTCCATTGATGCAAATCCACTTATGATCCACTTCGCAAGCCGATGGATAATCAAAATGATGATGCATATTTTCGTGCGCCCGGACCATGATGGAAGCATTTTCTTTTATAGAAATGGTATTGGTATCTTTATAAAAAAGGCCCTCTGCTTTTTCTTGTTTTAGCATTTTTTCATCGATGATTATCCGGCGATTTTGAATTTTAGCTAATTGGGTTTGAAAATCTTCTTTGAAATACGTATGTAAAAGATAAAAATTTTGCATTGCAACGGTTCGATCTAGTATGCTAAACGTCGGATTTTGTTCGACCGCCATGACATAATTACAAAAATCTACGGGATTTTGATTGATGTAATCCCTTTGGGATTCGAGATGATATTCTTCGATTTTTTCATTCACACTCATGACGTTCGCGTAAGAATTAATTACTTGCGTAGCTGCTAAGACGGTTAAGGTGGAAAGTGTTTGAATTTTTTTATAATGGTTTTTCATAAGATTTCTCCATTCGATTGTATTTTTCGTTTTCTACGAGGGCAAGTGTATGCACTAAGCGTATTTCTTCTTCGGTAAAGGAAATTTGTTCTTTTCGTTTGTGCAAAATGTAGTGATTGATAAAAGGTAGAGCCCCTGGTAAAAAGCCTTTGATCTCTTTGATTTCATAAACCGGTTGCTGTTTTATTTGCTCTAACATATTTTCTAAGTATTGTTCATATTGCTGAGTTGAAAAATCATGGAAACGAGCTTGGAAATCGGTAAATTCATTCTTTTTGCTTTTTCTTTCTTCTTGTAAATCATAAATTAAGGCTAGTTTTTCGAGTAATTCGATCTCTGGATAAGTGAAACGTTGATTTTTTAATAATCTTCTTTGAATATAAGAAACTACATTGCGATGATTGGTGACGATTGGACTATTTTCGTATTCTTCGTCTTTGGAATTGATAAAACCAATAGGCGTCGTTGGATCTAGGTATTGTTCGTAGACATAATCGAGAAATTTGTGATACTTTTCGACTCTACTTGGACAAGTTCGACGATGTTCAATTTGTTTATTCTTTTTGGATAAACGAATATTTTCAATCCAAGCTTTGATTTCTAATAACTTTTTTTCTTCTTCGGTTAATACACGATTTTTTTCTCTTGCTCGAACATAAAAACGATCAACCGTTTTCCAAAATTGATTGATTGGCGTTCCGTCTTTTAAAAAGTCATCGTAAACGAAATTATGTGGCGTATTCGGATTTTGATATTTCTCATAAATTTCTTCCATTTTTTGAATTTTTTCATCCATCTTGTTGCTTTCTTTTTTTTCGTTTCCGTTGGCATGCAAACGATTCCATTTGATATTTTCAATCATGGCTTTGGTATGAACTAGGCACATTTGCTCTGGAGTCAAATGCTCTTTGGGAATACTTTCTAAGACAGAGGCCCAAAAGTAACGAATATTCATCGCATTTGGCAAGGAAGTCATTTCTTTGATATTGACTTGACTTTCTGATTCCAAAAACTTTTCTAAAATAAAATCTAGGTTCTCTTGATATTTTTCGAGATTCACCTTTCTACTCATAAAAAATCCCCCTTTTTGAGGGGTTATTATAGCACAGATCTTTTGGCATTTCAATTATCCAAAGAAAAATTCTAGAATCACCGGTGTTAGGATGACTAATAACATGATGGGAATGAAGAAAACAACGGAAATCGCACTGATTTTGGTTGGAAGTTTGGAAATTTCTGATTTTACTTCTAAAAGACGTTTTTCTCTTAAATAATCTAATTGGTTATTTAACGATTCTAAGATACTATTTCCAAAAATACTCGATTGAGTAATATTTAGTAGTGCATTATTAATCGCATCGGAAGGGATTCTACTTTTCATATCGGTGATACTTTCGGCGAAACTTTTTCCAAGACGAATTTCGGCGAGCGATTTTTTAAATTCTGCTGATAATTCATTATCGATATTGGTTGCTGTAATTTCTAACGCAGCATTTAAATTGCGTCCACTTTCAATTGTCAGCGCTAGCACTTCAAAGAAAAAGACAGCTTCTTCTTCTAATTTTTTCCCCCGCTTTTTGATGGGAATATCGAGTACGAGATATTCACTGCCAATATAGAAGATTAATGTTGCTAATGGGGCGATGACATAACCAGATTCGAGTGTGATGATGCCGATAGTAAAAATGGCAATGGACAGTAATAATCGATAATTTAAAAGATCGATGGCATCGTATTTACAATAAATGCCAAGGAGTTTAATTTTTCGCTCTATTTTTTCAATGGTGCGCTCTAAATAAATTTTTCTTACTAAGCTTCTTTCTGTATGCATTACATCTTCACCTTCAATACTTTACGAATCGTTAAAATATATAAAATATATAATATCAAAATGAATAAAAAGGATAAAAATCCATAGGGCGTATCAAAAAATGGATTGAAATAATCGGGATTCATCATAAAGATAATGAATGCAAAGAGAAATGGTAAGGCGATTAAAACGCGGAAGACAAAAATACTTGCCGATGTTAAACTTTTCATTTCATTTTGCAATTTCTTTTTATCAAAGAAAGATTTTTCAATACTGGAAAATACCCGAACAATGTTTCCACCAGTTTTATTTAAAAGTGTTAAAGAGGATGTGATGTATTTGGCATCTTCTAATTTGACACGTTCATAAAAACGATTAAAGACAACATCAATACTGAGTCCATAATTCATATCCAATGATATTTTTTTAAATTCATCACTGATTGGACCATCTAATTCCGTTTTGACAATATCAATGGCTTGGGTAATATTTCTTCCGGATTTGAAACTGTTATTCATAATAATGATGGCTTTTAATAAATCTTCTTCAATTTGTTTTCTCTTCTTTTTAAATTCGATGGTTAGAAAAATATCTGGTAAGAAAAAGCCGAATGTAAAGGAAAGAATACAACTGATTAAGCCAATGTTGGAATATTGAAACATCAAGGTTAAGATATTTAAGATGACGAATGTGAAAGCAGACATCACTTTGACGGCAATGTAATCCATTCCACATTTATAATCTTTTTCTTCAAAGGAAATGTATTTTTCATATTTTGTACTGTAATCTTTTAATACTTTACTACGTTCTAAGAAGTGTCTTAAACGATGCGTTATCTTCCATGCTAATTCTAAAATGTAATCAAAGAAAGATTTTTCGTGGTCATGTACAGAAAGAAGTGCAAACCGTTCAAATCGTTTTTGATATTTAATGGATCTTTTTTCACGTAATAGAAGAAAAATAATAACAAATAAGACGATGATGGTTAGTATTTGGACGATGAAGACTTGCCAAATAAAGTTTTCCATACATAACCCCTCCTTTCTTTATTGATTTTTTTTGGTAGTTTGATGAAACATTTCATCAATTTCGGTGATTCCTTTTGAGGAAATTTTTTGATACACATCTGGTAAGACGTTATCAAATAGGATATATTCTCCGTCGACTTCTTTGTTTGGCGTTAACCCTTTTTGACGGAAAGCAAAGATTTCTCTTAATTTGATTTCGCCGTTGTCCATTCCTTCTAATTCCGCGATGGAAGTGATTTTTCTGCGACCATCGCTCATTCGATCGATATTGACAATTAAATCGATGGCATTGACGATGTATTCTCGAATGGCTTTGACAGGAATATCTAATCCACTCATTAATACCATCGTTTCCAAACGATTTAGAGCATCTTTGGGTCCATTGGCGTGAAGTGTTGTCATAGATCCATCATGTCCGGTATTCATTGCTTGAAGCATATCAAAGGCTTCTTTGCCACGAACTTCTCCAACAATGATGCGATCTGGACGCATTCGAAGACTATTGATGACTAAATCACGAATGGTAATCTCTCCTTCGTTTTCATAGTTGGTTACGCGCGTTTCTAGAGAGATGACATGGCGTTGGTTTAATTTTAATTCCGCAGCATCTTCGATGGTAATGATTCGTTCGTCATGAGAGATAAAGCCACTGAGGATATTTAGAAGAGTTGTTTTTCCAGAGCCGGTTCCTCCACAAATAATAATATTACATTTTCCTCTTACGGCTGCATCTAAAAATGTGGCCATATACGGTGTCATGGAACCAATGCGAATCAAGTCATCCGCCCGGGTCATTTCTTCTTTAAATTTTCGAATGGTAATTACCGGTCCTTTGGTTGACAATGGAGGAATGATGGCATTAATTCTCGATCCATCCGGAAGCCTTGAATCGACCATCGGATTTGAAGCATCAATAGTCCTTCCAAGTGGACCAATTAGTCGTTCGATGGTGCGAATGATATGTTCATCATTGATAAAGGAAATGCTATCATCTTTGATGATTTGTCCATCAATTTCAATATAGATTTCTTTTGGACTATTGACCATGATTTCGGTAATATTTTTATCTTCTAATAATTCAGTGAGTGGACCATAGCCATTGATTTCATTATCAATTAAATTAAATAAGTGACTTCGCTCTAAATTCGATAAATCGTAACCTTCAATGGTGGCATCAATTTCGTCATTGATAAATTGATTTAATAATTTATCTTCAGGAATTTCTTTATCAATTAAGTTTTCTACAATTCTGGTTCTTAAATCGTCTAGTAATTTTTTATCGGGAAAGATTTCATAATCGGTGATGCTTGGGGAAGTTGTTTCTTTTCTTTCAATATTAAACGCTTCTAGTAAGCTATTTTTCTTCATTTTCTTCCTCACTTTCTAAAGACATATCTCCGGCGATACTCATGAGCGTTGCATAGTCTTTGGCAAATACGTTGGGCATTTTGGGCTCTAGGGTGATAATTTTTCCGTTCATGACATAATTATCGATGTTTTTTAAGAAGAACTCACTCGATAACGTATAATGAATTTCCGATTTTAAAATGTTTTTCATATCAAATAAAGAAAAATATTTTTTATATGGATTACAACTGTTATTTAATAAAATTTTATAGTTGTCTTTTTCTAGATCTCGGAAAATACTTAATAATGATTTCATATTTTTTAAATCTAGTGGATCGTTTGTCATCACAAACAAAATGTCATCGACGTTATCTAAAACGACAAGATTGTGCTCATTTAAGATATGATTGGTGTCAATGAGGACGATATCATAGTGGTAGATGGCTTTATCTAAGGCGATTTCAATATATTTGGAGTCGATTTTACTTGCTTGACGTGGATCTTTTGGACTTGGTAAGAGATCAATCCAATCATCATATTTGGTTACATAATTTTGAAAATCTTTATATCGGTTATTGTTATAATCGTCTACAAAGTTATATATGGTGCTCGTAAAAGGGCGATTTAGTGCGCAGGTAATTCCACCACTAGATAAATCCATATCGATAATTAATACTTTTTTTTCAATTTGTTCAAAGATTCCTGCCAAGTTTAAGGTTGTAATGGTTTTTCCTACTCCACCTTTGGCAGAGAAGATACAAAGTGATTTCCCTTTTTTTCTTATCATACAGTTTTCCTTTCTTATTCTTCTATGATTTTATAATCGTCTTGATTTTCTACAATTTTTTTATGGACATTGATTTTATAACCTTGAATTCCAATCATTTTGCCAAAGACGCTTTCGACATCATATTCATTTTGTATTTCAATGGATGCATCGGTAATATGGATGACTATGGCATCGGTTGGAACGTTGTTTTTTTGATAATATTCTAAAATTTCTTCGGTTGTGATTTCTTTTCTTTTTGGAAATGTTTCTTTTAAAACGGTTGTTGTTAGACTGGAAAGTCGCAAGTGTTCATTCATTAATATTCCCGTATCGATCACCACTGCAGCAATGAGGAGAATGATTGGTATCAAGATTACAAATAAAATTAAGGTTTGGCCTTTACGGTTCATATTTGATGGACCTTTCTGATGTGACTTGGTATGGAGAAGAAAAAATCAAATTTAATCCGGGAGTGATGATATCAATTGGCTCTTTCAAATAAAACGTGACATATTCATTATTTTCATTTTTTATTTCGAGTTCGGTTTTGGAACTATTTTCCTTTAAATGATTGGTTATTTCTTCAAAGGTGTGTTCGTTGTGATACCATTCAATGACCGTATCCATTTCACTTTCCAAACGATTTTTGGTCATTATAATTTTGCCCACATCCATAATTGCAAAGAGCATGAAAATGAATATCGGTAGAATAATGACAAATTCTACTAGTGCTTGTCCCCTTTTCTTTTCCATTTGTCCACCTTGTTTCTATTTTTCAACGGTTTTACTTACACATTTTCCTTCTCCTGGTTTTTCGCCTTCTTCATATTCTTGATTGACTAAACTACAAGAGGTTTTGGTAATCGAATCTTTTAAGTATCCTCCAAAGTAACTAACAACGCTAATTGTGATGACACTAATGATGGCAACAATTAAAACGTATTCGACTAATGCTTGTCCATTTTTGTTTTGCACAACATACCACCTCTATTATTACAATTATAACAAAGAACCCTTTTCATTACAATTAAAAAAGCAAGATTTTTCTTGCTTATTTGAGAATGTATGGATTTGTCTTTGCTCCAGATCCACCCATGACGCTTAGTCCAGTTTTGATATAGACAACTGGTCGATCTTGATAGGTATTTTCAGGTGTATTTTGGTTAATATTTCCCTCTTCGGTAATATAGAAATAATTGCTGTCGTTTTGATTCAATAGCCATTCATTTTTACTATGAAACATCCAATTATTGGTCATACAATCCGTTTGGCTATAAGCATTTACTTTCGTAGTGTAACAAGTTTCTCTTGGGGTTGTTCCACCACTGGTTGCATAGCCATAGTCACTGACGGTTGGAAGACCAATGGTGCTTTCTATGGTATTTGCAAGTTCTTTTTCACGCCAAGAAGCAAATGTTTCTTCTAAAGAGGCAGAGCCAATTGGAAAATTGACGGTTTCTACCATTTCTTTATCTTTGGCCGTGATACTATTGAAATAACTTCCTTGTAAATAGGTTCCGAGCGTTGTATTTGAGAAAGGCACATAGGTGTCATTGATTGGTGTTGTTTCATGTAATGATTGAGCTTTTACTATTTTAATCTTTTTTCCATTATTGGTATTTACAAGGCCAATAATACGCCATAATTCATTGTTCCATTCTAAATAATTTTTCGGATTGGATCCTACATAACGATATTCATAATCTTCTTCTGAGGTGGAAATTTCGGCGATGCCACTTTGACTATTTGTGGCAAGATTTTCAGATTGAATGACGGATTCTAGTGTCGATATTTTTGTCGCATAGCTCGTTACTACCACAGCTGCTTCTAGATTTTGTTTGGCAACTTCATTTCCAGCTCCTTCATCAATCCATAAATATATATCAAATGTTTTACTATCGTTATTTTTCTCTAAGACGCCGGTTTTTAAAATATAAGAGGTTTTTAAATTGGTATAAATTGCTGTGATATTTTCGGTTTCGGTATTGATTTCCGTTTCATCTAATGTATTGCCATTTTGCGGTTTTACGCCATCAATTCCTATTGCAAATTTAACATTTGTATCCTCTAATTGAGTGGTATCTAAGGTATTTAATGTTATGGCATATCCTGCATCGGTCGTTGCACAGGTATTGGTTATCTTAATCGTGTATGGTTTTAAACTATTGAGTGCTTTGCTATCACTTACCGGATAGGTATTTTTTAAACTGAGAGATTGCGATTTTGGTTCAAATTGAATTTCGAAACAACCTGTTTTAATGGTGTTTGCTTCTTCACTTTCAAATGTCTGAAGCCATAAGGAATAAGTCACTCCTGTATACGTTGTTCCTACGATTAATATTCCTAATATGAATAAGGTTATTTTGTATTTCATTTTCATAACATACACCCTTTAATTTCCTAGTCTACAGATAGTATATCATACCCGAAACAAGTTTTCTATCCTTAATTTGTTTTTTTGACAAACTTTTTTTCATAACTTCCCCTTTTTTTGATACAATTTATTAAGGTGATCGTCATGTATTTGCGTTTAAATGGGAAAAAAATCTCAATTTTGATTGCACAAAATACTCGTGAACGTTTTTTGGGTCTGATGGGTCAAAG
Organism: uncultured Bacilli bacterium; assembly: GCA_947588935.1. Lineage (GTDB taxonomy): Bacteria > Bacillota_I > Bacilli_A > RF39 > UBA660 > MGBC162267. The sequence continues at coordinate 5,318 of CANQAU010000031.1, read as the reverse complement.
ACATTTTCAACACGGAATGCTTTTTTGCAAATGCAATGCGATTCATACTTTTTTTATGAAAGAAAACATTGATGTGATTGGTCTTAATGAACGAAACGAAGTCATTTTTCTTTATGAAAATTTGCCTAAGAATCGAATTATTCGCGTTTTTAATCCAGTCAAAAAAACTTGCATCTTGGAATTACCCGCTCATGCAAGTCATACAATTTCTTTGGGAAGTATTTTATTCTTTGAAAGTGAAGATATAATCTAATATTTGCACTTCATCGCCACGTTTTGCTCCGAGTGATTCTAGTTCTTCTTCGACTCCCATGGCTTTCAGTCTTCTTGCGAAACGAAGTTGCGCATCTTCATTCTCCCAGCGCGTCATCAAAAACAATTTTTCAATTTCTTTGCCTTTAATCACCCATACATCTTGATCTTTTTCAATGGTATAGGGTTTTTCGGTTTTAAATTTATAGATGACCGTACTTTCATAATCATCCTCTTGGTATAGTTTTTCCTCTTTTTGTTGTTCTAATTCATTCATGAGGGTTACCATGGCCGTTTCTAAACCAATATTTTGAATGGCACTCACTTCAAGAATTTCTTTATCGGGATAGAACATTTGAAATTTGCGAAGATTTTCTTTGGAAGATGGCAGATCCATTTTACTGGCAATAATGATTTCTTTTTTTTGTGCCAGGGATTTACTGTATGCAGAAATTTCTTTACGAATCATTTGGTAATCTTTGATAGGGTCTCTTCCTTCGGTTGCGGACATATCAATGACATGTGCTAGAATGCGCGTACGCATGGCGTGTCTTAAAAATTGAATCCCTAGTCCGGCACCGGTGCTGGCATTTTCGATTAATCCTGGCAAATCTGCTAATACAAAGGATCTTTGATCTTTTAATTTTACTAAGCCTAAGTTGGGAGATAACGTTGTAAAATGGTAAGCAGCAATTTTGGGATTGGCATTGCTCACCATTTTTAAAATGGTACTTTTTCCAACGCTTGGCATGCCAATTAGTCCAACATCTGCGAGGACTTTGAGTTCACAGCGAATGTATTTTTCTTCGCCTGGTTCGCCTTTTTCGCTGAAGGTTGGTGCTGGGTCACTTTGAGTTGCAAAGGCTTTATTTCCTCTTCCGCCTCTTCCACCTTTGGCAACGATAAACTTTTCTTGATCTTCAGTTAAATCTTTTAGTATCAAGCCGGTATCGTCATCAAAAATGGTTGTTCCCGCTGGAACTTTGATGATGGTATCTTCTGCACTTTTGCCATATTGATTTTTACCACTGCCGTTTTCGCCTTTTTGTGCTTTGATAATTTTATGATATTTTAGGTCAATGAGCGTTTTTAAGCCTTTATCTACGACAAAGACAATATTGCCACCACGACCACCGGATCCGCCATCTGGTCCTCCCATGGGAACGTATTTTTCTCGACGAAAAGAGGTACATCCATCTCCCCCACGACCGGCGATGCATTTCATTTTTACGAAATCTTCAAACATGGGATTCTCCCCTTTCGTTTTTCATTCTAGCAAAAATCAATTCAAAAAAAAAGAAAAATCATGCAAATGCATGGTTTTATTTGTTTTTTGATTGAACTAATGTGACTGCAATCAGGATGAAGACAACAACGACTAAGCCAATAATAATATAGTTAATGCTTTGAGGATTTCCTACTGCATCATTGACAACGGCTGCGGTTAAAAAATAATCTGAACAGTGTTCAATGGTAAATTCGACGTAACCATCTTTTACTTTTACGTTATGGGCAATGTATTCAATTTGATTACTTTCGGGATTGTAATAATACAAGTAGAGGCGTTCGTTGTCTTTGAAGCGATTGGAAACATTGATTCGAACGGTTGCTTCAAGTGGTAATTGGCCATGATGATCAAACGTGATGATGAGTTTGTTTTGATTGACACGCGAAGTGATTTCTTGCGTATTTTGCGTCCATGCGTCAATTGAAAGACGTAAATCGACATCGATATTTAAACTTTCTTCAACGGAAATTTGTTTGTTTGGATCCTTTTGAAATTTCCAAGAATACGTTAGATTTCTTTCATAATCATTGACTGTATAGTAATAATAGTCTTTGGTTTCTAATTTTTCAATAACGGCATTCTTTTCTTGATAAGCAATTGGTGTCGATGGTGCTTTGGAATCGACTTCTTTTTGAGGTGAATAATAAGTCCCAAGAAAAACACCGCAAGCAATTACGGCACAGACAAGTACAAGTGTAAGTAAAACTTCTTTTGTCTTTTTTTTCATGGGAACCCTTCTATTCTTTTTTTTCTTTTATATTCCAAGCAATAAAATCGTAAGTGGAATTAAGTTATATGTAAATTTGGCGAGTGCAGCAATGAGAATGTTTCGTTTATTTTTGATATAAATACTACTTAAAATGACTGCAGATAAGAAGTATTGAATCATTTGTAAAATGGCTATTCCACTTCCTTGAAACACGCACAAAATGGCGGTATAGATAATGGCACTAATTAGTATAAATAATTTGTTATCCTTTATGCATTCATTTAATGATTCGCGAAATAATAATTCCTCGGCGATGCTTCCAAATATCATGGTTTTAAAGATCGCATAGTAAAGTGGAAGGGAGTGAATGGCTCCGGTATTTTGATCGACGGCACGATTTAAATGAAAAATGGAACTAATTAACATTAATACAATGGTTATTCCGATATAAGCAGCGATTCCAATTAACACGGTTTTGATAATATGTGAAATTTTTATTTCTTGTTTGATTTTTTTCAAGTCTGCTTTGATTTTTTGAAAATACATTCCGACGATAAATATCAAGAAAATAATATCGAGTCCCATACTGATGAGATTGTGGTCGATGTTTGTAAATAAGCCGGTGATATATCCCCCTAAATACGTGTATAGAAAATAAAATAAATAAACGGCAGCTGTTTTTAATAAAATTTCGGTTTTTGGCATATACTTCACTACTTTCTTTTCTTTATTTTATCATTGTTTTTTTTAAACATTTTGGATACTTTGAAGTTTTGACATCCATTTGACAAAAAAAGAAAGCATTTGCATGCTTTCCTCTATTCTTACCAGAATAGTTTGAACCAATCCCAGAATGACATAGTCTTTCTCCCTTCCTTTCTATTCTTACTTTTATTTTATTACAGTTTTATTGTAACATGAACGGAAAAGAATATCTAGTTGGCATTTGATTGACGTTTTATTTGGCCATTTCTTTTAGTCCTTCAATACAACGATTGATATAGCCGCGATTTTCCTCTTTCATTAATGACCGCGTCATTTCATAATCGCTTAACAAATTTTGTTGTTTGTTTTCATCTAGCAATGGAAATCCTGCTAATAGTAAATAATAATACCATGGTTCTTTGATAATTCGCGTTTCAAAGCGAATACTTGCTCGATACAATTTGGCTAATTCTAAATAGTCCTCTTCCCAGCTTTTTTTCGTTTCTGGATGAATATCGGTATTGGTCAAATAAATGTTACTAAATAAGGGGATGATTCCCGGTTCGACGGGTTCAAAGCCACGGTTTCTTAACACCGTTTCAATCGTTTTATTTAAATAGACAAATTGAAAGTAATATTTGATGGCATCTTCGTCGGATTTTTTAGATAATTCAAAAGCCCATAAGTAATTGAGCATTAATTCATTTTTTAGAAGTTCTTCTTCTTTTTCTTCTTGAATTTGCATGTCAATGGCTTGTTTTAACTGGTTCTTCCCTATTTGTGGACTCGTAACCTTTTTGGAAAAGAGCAAATCGATTTTGTTTTTTCTTTTTTGCCATTTTCTTTCTTTTGCAATTTCTTCTAGAATGTAATAAAGGCGTTGCAGTGGCAAGTTGGCGTTTGGACTTGATAGAATGCAATAATCTTCGGTTTGATCGATAAAATCGGGGTGTTGACGCACTTCTTCGATGATGTTTTCTATGTCTTTTTGCTCTACGAATTCTTGAATTAACTTTTCTTCATACTCCATAGCCAAATCCAGATACTCGATTGTCTTTTCTTTTTCTTCTTTGTTAGCAGTTTTTTTCGCTATAATTAATTTTTCATATAACCGATAAATATTTTGTTCAATTTGTAATGTTTTTTCTACTATTTTTCTCATGATTTTTCTCAAGCTCACTTCTTGTATATTATACGCACTGGTTCATTGTAACATGAAAGAACAAGAATTGCTAGGCATTCTCTTTCTTTTGTTCCATTTCGAGTATTCTTTTGCTGCTATGTTGAATTTCCTGCTCTAGAAAAGTGATGTATTTTCGCTGTCTTGATAGACTTCGGTCGTTTTTCATTCTTTCTTCATTGTATTGAAGCGTTTGCATAATACTGATGATTTGTTCATCATTCATGCCATGAATGATACTTTTTAAGAAAATGCTATCACCAATAAAGCGAGGATTACGATGAGTCAAAGATGGATATTCCGCCATTTCTTCGCAATTGCTTTCCAGACTATCTAAAAACGTCTGATATAATTCTTCTTGAGCTCGATCATATGCATCCTTATGATAAACGTGGCCAAAACGAACATATAAATTGAGATTTAAAGATTGAATGGGAATGGGTTTTAGACGATTACTCAGCAAGTATTTTTCTACTTCTTTTGCTAAAAACAATAAGCGATAATATTGTTCCTGTTTCTTTTGATGCTGGTTTTTATTTTCTTGCATGAAATATGCATATAAAAGAAGACTTTTTTCAATTAAGAGATTATCATCTGGACAGTAATCGGCGTCATATTCGTTTAAAAGATAGGATAAGACGCGAAGAATTCTTAAAATATGCGGATTTTTCAGTGGCGCATTTTTCGTGACATTTTCGATTAAAGAAATTTCACTGATCTGGTAGATTTCTCCTAATGTATTGATGGTTGCGATTAAATTTGCTTTTGTTTTATTTAATTGTTGAATTAATTTATCTTCATATTCGATTGTCATTTGTAATGATTCAAATGTTTCTTGATCAAAATGATGACTTAATTTATCGTATAAGTGCCCAATGTTTCTGGCAACGATAATCCATGAAGTTAACGTACTTTGCTTTTCCATAAAAAATCACAAGTGTTATTGTAACACTCCTTCTGATAAAAGAAAATAAAAAAGCATTTACTTTTCTTCGTAAACGCTTACTTTCTTTTTATCTTTTCCTAATCTTTCATATTTTACATAGCCATTTATTTTTGCAAATAAGGTATGATCTTTTCCCATTCCAACATTCGTTCCTGGATAGATTTTGGTACCTCTTTGACGATATAAAATAGATCCGGCAGATACATATTCCCCATCGCTTGCCTTTGCTCCTAAACGA
>CANQAU010000030.1 GCA_947588935.1 uncultured Bacilli bacterium | reverse complement strand
CTAAAAATTAACGTAGAACTTCCAATTTCACGTTAAATTTGCCAAGAAAAAAGGAAATGCAGTGATTTCCTTGAATAATAATAATGAGGAGGTAATGTTAATTGTAAAAAAATAAACTTACAAAATTTCCAGATGATAGAGTTACTTCAATTACTAATTGATAAAAAACGTATTTAATTAAATAAAACTTCTATTTTTATATTGACAAATAAAATAATATCTTGAATAATAGCAATTATTATTTCTACTTTTGCAAAAAAAATGCAAAAATGCAAAAAATAAACGCATTTTTAGTGAAAAAAGAGTATAATATTATTGGAGGAGATAGTTATGCTTATTGAATTTAGTGTCAAAAATTTTTTGTCATTTAAGGATAAAGTAACATTATCAATGGAAAAAGGCAATGGCGATGAAAATCTAGACAATATAATTACTAAAGATGGAGTAGATTTATTGAAAAACGCGGCTATATATGGAGCAAATGCATCTGGTAAGTCTAACTTATTTAAAGCTTTCACTTGCGCAATACTTATGGTAAGAAATTCTAATATGATTCCGGTTGGAAGTAAATGGAGTTTTTTAAAGCCCTTTTTATTCGATGAAACAACAAAAAACAATCCTAGTGAATTTGAATTTTTCTTTATTGCTAATGGCATAAAATATAGATATTTCTTTAGTGCAGATGCTAATAAAATTTATGATGAAATTTTAGATGCATATTATACGCAAAAGCCAACGAATATTTTTACAAGGACTAAAACTAATATATACGAGTTTAATAGTGATAAAAACAAACTAGAATCCATAAAAGGTAAAAATACTGAAAACAAATTATTTTTATCAACAGCAACGAATTGGAATTATGATAAAACAAAGGATGCATACCTATGGTTTAGTAATACAATAGAAACATATGAATCCTTTAATAATATTTCGGAACAGGATTTAAAGGAATACAGCAACGATAATAGTAGTTTAAAAGAATTTGCTTTAAAATTATTAAAAGAAGCCGATATATTAATTAAGGATATGCATGTTGATTATGAAGAGAAAGAAGTAGATAGCATGTCTGTAAATATGAATCTACCTTCTTTCTTAAAAGCTAATGGTACATTTAAAATGTCCAATATAAAAATCGAATTAAATCATGAAGTTGTTGATGAAAATAATAATACGCATAACTATAAATTAAATTTTAATGATGAATCTTCTGGAACTCGTATATTATTCGCATTGGCACCATTTTTGAAAAGAGCGTTTGAAAGCAATAAAATAATCATTGTCGACGAATTAGAAAAAAGTATGCATCCATCATTAGTGGAATTTATCATCAAACTTTTTAATAATAAGGTTATTAATAAAGCTAATAGTCAGTTAATATTTATGACACATGCCACAAATCTATTAAATCTTGATTTATTAAGACGAGATCAGATTTGGTTTACTGAAAAAAATTCAAAGACAGGTGCTTCTGATTTATATCCACTTGATTCGTTTCCTGTAAGAAAAGGTGAAAATATCCAGAAAGGTTACATAAATGGTAGATATGGAGCAATTCCATTTATAAGAGATCTTGATTCATGGCTAGAAGACAATTCAAGCAACAGCAAAGAAGACCGTTGATTGTAATATGTTCTGAAGGAGAAACAAAATCTTCAGAGTACTATTATTTTAGAAATTATCGTACTAGAGATTTAAGAATACAATTTTCAACAGGAAATAGTACAGATCCAAAAGGGATGTTAGATGATTTATTAAAATATATTCAAAAAGAAGATATTAAATCAGAAGATCATGTAAAAATATTTTTAGTACTAGATACAGACTTAGATGATAGAAGAATAGAGAAAATAAAGGAAATAGAAGAGACATGTATCGAAAATAATATAGAAATAATAACATCCGCTCCAACATTTGAAATATGGCTTTTGTTACATTATAGAAGTAATAAATTAAGATTTAATAATAGCCAAGATGTAAAAAAAGAAATTGAGAGAATAAATGGTAGATATTCAGAAACGATGAATATGTATAATATTATAAAATCTAATACAGATCAGGCTAGAAAAATTGCAAAATCATTAGAAGAAAATGCTATTAGTAACCATGAAGAATTAATAAGTGCAAATCCACATACAAGTATTTATAAAGTCTTAGATACAATCGATGAATTTTGCCAAAAAAAGTAATGGGTATCAAGGTTTTATATCCATTCTTTTTTATCATATGTCTTTCATGAATGATACAAGCGTTTCTAAAGAATTCTTTTTAAGTTCTAATGATGGATGAATATAAATTTTGAGCGTTGTATCTACACTGGCATGACCTAAAATTTCACTAAGCGTTTTAATATCGATATTCGCTTCAATTGCACGGGTTGCAAAAGTATGTCTTAAGGTATGAAATTTATGATTACGAATTTTACATTGCTTTAAGATTCGTTCATAAAAAGATTCTAATAATCGTGGATCATATAATTTTTCATCTTTTGATAGTAGAAAGTAATTGGGACAATCTTCAAACCTTTTTAAAAGTTCAATTAAAAAATCAGGAATGGGTATGATTCGATTAGAAGTATCACTTTTGGGAGTACTGATGATTAACTTTGTTTTTAAACTGCTAGATGAATCCTCATTTTTAATTCGTTGAATGGTTCTCTTTACTTGCAAAGTTTTTGCTTGTAAATTAATGTCCTCCCATTTTAATCCACAAACTTCTCCCACGCGAAGTCCAGTATATAAACAAAGTAATAAACATACCTTACGAATATTTACCTTGTCTTTAAGTGCACTTTCTAAAACTTTTTGCTCTTCTTTAGAAAGAATAAAAATTGCATTGGTACTTTTAGGAATTTTAATTTTATCTAAATTAATATAAGAACAATACTTCTTTTGATAAGCAAATTGTAATGTTGAGCGAATAATAAATAAATTCATTTTTAATGTAGAAACCGAAATATTTTCTTGTTTTAATTTTTCCATAAAACTTGTAATAGTCTCTATTTTTATTTCAGATATTAAAATATCTTTAAAATAAGGATATATATAAGAATGAATCATATTTTCATACTTTTGCAAGGATTGTACTTTCACTTCCGTTTTTGTTTTTAGCCACAAGCTAACAACTTCAATAAATGTTTTTCTCTTTAATAAAAACATGCTACCACCTCTTAGAGTATTATTTTATATTCATATTGCTATACGTCTGTCAAGCGCTTTAACGTCAAAAAAGCCGAAAAAACGCCATAAAATCGCAATTATTTATCATTTTTTACTAGAAATATTAAAAAGTATGATATAATATTGGCGAATTAATGAAATTAACGTGAAATTGGAAGTTTTTCGTTAATTTTATCGCTGGGTGATTATATGACAAAGGAAGGGAAAAAGATTTATTTTTTAACTCCTACCGATGAAATTGGAGCAAGTTCAAGGTATCGTGTATACCAATTCATTCCATATTTTAAAAATATAGAATGTGAAATATATCCTTTTATGAATAAAGAAACTTATCAATCATTTAAAAGTGGAAAAATGAAAAGTGTTCTTTTTAAAATGCCACTATTATTAGGAAGAAGATGGAAACAAATCTTTCAAATTCCTAAAAAAAGCGTTGTGTTTGTCCATCGAGATATTATTCCGTTTGGACCTATGATTTTAGAAAAAATTTTAGGATTGAAAAAATGTCAGATTATTCTAGATTTAGATGATGCTGTATATTGCAATGAAATTGAGGAAATATCCTCTAAAAAGAATCGGTTTTTATATAAATTAAAGTATGGAACAAGATTTGATCATGCTATTAAAAATGCCAGTTGTGTGATTTGTGGAAATCAATATATTGAAAAACATTGTCAAAGTTTAAATACAAATACCATGATTATTCCTACTCTCATTGATACAGATCTTATTCAATTTCAAAGTAAGAACTTTCATCATAAAGAATTAGTAATCGGATGGATTGGAAATCCAGGAAATACCAATTATATATATAATATTTTAAAACAAGTGGATATTCCAAGAAAAACACCAATAAAATTTATTTTAATTGGGGCAAGAAAATTTGATACTTCCATCTTTCAACATATCAATATTGAATTTTACAATTGGAGTTTAGAAAGTGAATATGAAATTTTAAGAAAATGTGATATTGGAGTTATGCCTTTAAATGATTCGGAATGGTCAAGAGGAAAATGTGGTTTAAAACTTTTACAATATATGGCAGTTGGAATTCCTGGATTAGCAAGTGCTGTTGGAGTTAATCAAGAAATCATTCAAGAAGGAAAAAACGGATGGATTGTTAAAGATAATGATTGGAATCAAGCAGTTGACACTGTTATCCAAAATCAAAAACATCTAAAGGAAATGAGTTCCTTCTGTCGTGAATATGTTGAAAAGAATTACTCAATTCATCGCTATATTACTACCTATGATCACCTCTTTCAAAAATATTTGAAGGAGGCATCAAAATGAAAAAACTAGTAAAAAGGATAGCAGAAAAATATTTTTACACTTTTCACGCTAAAGATTATGACGAATTATTTGAAATATTAGATCAATATGAATATATTTCCTTTGACATCTTTGATACAGTTATTAAAAGAAATGCCAATAATCCCACCGATCTTTTTGATATTCTAGAAATTAAATATCCTGGATTCAAAGAAAAACGAATAAAAGCTGAAAAAATAGCGCATCAAAAAAGTAATTGTGAGGAAGTATCTTTACAAGAAATTTATGGTGAAATGGATGGTTATGAGAATAAACAAAAGAAAGAACTCATCGCCTTAGAGTTACAACTTGAAAAAGATTTCTGTACAAAAAATATACCTGTTTTTGATATCTATCAAAAATTAGTTAAAAACAATAAAAAAATCTTTTTTACATCCGATATGTATTTGCCAAAAAATGTAGTTGAAGAAATATTAAAAAACAATGGCTATACCAAATATGAAAAATTATATTTATCCAGCGAATATCAATTAACCAAACGAAGTGGAAATTTATTTCAAAAAATTTTTGAAGAAAATCAGATAACGAAACAACAACTCATTCATGTTGGAGATTCGATTATGAGTGACTATCGAGTGCCTAAAAGAAAACATATAAAATCTTTGTTAACGAAACGAAATCATAATTATCTCATGTTTCAATCGAAAAACAATTGCTTCGATTACAAAATCTTATCTTCATTTTTAAATAATCATATAGACACACAAGATTCCTACGAGCATTTTGGATATGAAGTTTTAGGTCCAATTCTTTATAGTTTTACAACTTGGTTACATCAAAAAGTAAAAGAAGACCATATCGAAAAACTTTATTTTCTTGCAAGAGATGCCAAGATGATTATGGAAGTATATCAAGAAAGATTTCCAGATGAAATTCCCATGTATTATATCTACGTTTCTCGAAAGGCAGCAGTAAAAGCAAATCTTTATGATTTAAAAGATATGGATGACTTATTACAAAAAGCGAAATCTCTTGTCTTTTTAGATGTATCTAGTGTTCAAGATTTTTTAGATGCTTTAGAACTAAAAAATGAAATTCCGTTTCATGAAAAATTATTATCGCAATTGAGTGAACTTGAAAAAGAAGAACTATTTCATTGCATTAAAGAAGAAGTAGAAACCAAAAGCAAGAAGCAAAATGAATATTTACAAGAATATCTAGAAGAGCATGATTTTCAAGGAAAAGTTGGCCTTGTAGATATTGGTTGGAATGGAACCATTCAATACTATATAGAAAAAAATCCATTTCCAGATACAGAAATCCAGGGATATTACTATGGAATCAATCAATCTAAAAAATTTCCAGAATATAAAAAACTTAAACGAAATGGATTTTTATTTAATGGTACGGATGTCAGTGATTATCAAAGTGTCATACGTCTTAGTGGTGGAATATTTGAAACCATGTTCTTATCTGAAGAACCAACTACGCTTGGATATCAAAAAGCAAAAGATAAAGTTGAACCTCTATATGGAAAAAAAGAAAACGACGGAATTGTTTCCATCAAAGCAATGCAAACTTATGCAAAAAAATTTGTAAAAGATGTTCAAAAAAGTTCTACAGAGTCATATATAATGAAATGCTCTAAAGAGACTTTCTTTGAAAATTATCGAAATATTGCTACCAATCCAACGATGAAACAAATTGATTTATTTAAAGATTTAGATTTTTCAAATGTTGGTCAATCGAAACTGGTTACCTATAAATCTTTATTTTATTATTTGTGCCATCCAAAAGATTTTTATATCGATCTTAGAAGTTCTAATTGTCATGTGATGTTTATGAAATTAGTTTTTAAACTTCCATTGCCGTATTATCCAATGTTAAAAGCTCTTTATACAAAAATTTTAAGAAAGTGAAGGGATTTATATGAATTATATAAAAAAACAAATCATAACTTTTCGATTACTCACTTTGAGAAATGGTATAAAGCGAGGAGAATATTTGCACAAAAAACGAATATTCAAAGAATTTGGAGAAAAAGTTTGGTATCAGCCATATAAAATACCGACACAACCCAGACTCATCAAAATCGGAAATAATGTCAAAATTGCAACTGAAGTATTATTTATGGAACACGATATTTTGAGTGTATTATTCAATGATTTAATCGGGGGGGGGTACGGCCTATTAGAAAGATTCAAAATCACATGGGCCCTATAGAAATTGGGAACAATGTATTCATTGGTGCTCGAAGTATCATTCTTTATAATGTCAAGATTGGAAACAATTGCATTATTGGAGCAGGAAGCATTGTGACCAAAGATATTCCAGATAATTCAGTGGCTGTTGGAGTTCCAGCAAAAGTCATTGGAACTTTTGATAGCACACTCAAAAAACTGGAAGATTATAGCAAAAAATATGGAGGATATAACTTGTTTGATGATGAAATACAAGAAAAATTATTTTGGAAAAATAGGAAGTGAATGAATGGAAAAAAGAAAAATTTTAATCTTTGGAATGACTTCTATTGTGGGAGGAGTAGAAACCTATTTAACTACATTATTATCAAATATTAATCATGAACAATTTGATATTGATTTACTTGTAAAGGGAGATTTCAGCGGAATTAATTATGAACAAAACAAAGGAAATTATAAGAACCTTTATGTCATTCGTAAATTATCCAAACACCCGATCAAAGGCTTAAAATTTTTGAAAAAAATTGCCATTGAAAACCAATACGATGTTGTTCATTTTAATATTGGTAATGCTTGTTCTAGTATCTGTGGAATAATATTTAAGCTCTTCTCTCCTCATACGCAAATATTTATTCATAGTCATAATGGAGATGATCCATATAAGTTAAGACATTACCTTACTAGACCTATTATGAATAAAATGGCTTCAAAAAAACTTGCTTGTTCCCAAATTGCTGGTGAATGGATGTATGGAAAAAAAGTAATGAAGAAAGAAAATGTAATATTACTTCATAATTTTATTAATACAGATAAGTTTCTATATAATGAGAAAATAAGAAATCAAATACGAAAAAAGTTAAATATTCAAAATGATTTTGTAATCGGTCATGTTGGAAGATTTAGCGAGCAAAAAAATCATCGCTACTTAATTGATATTTTTTATCATACGCTATCTAAACATCCAAATATAAAACTAATGCTTTTGGGTACAGGGGAGCTAGAATCAGAAATTCAAAACTATGTGAAAGAGTTAGGAATTGAAGATAAAGTATTATTTTTAGGACTACAAGAAAACGCCAACGAATACTATCAAGCCATGGACTTATTTGTTTTACCATCTTTATTTGAAGGATTGCCGGTAGTTGGTATTGAAGCACAAACTAGCGGATTAAAATGTTTATTTGCTGATACCATTGATAATAAGAGTGATATAACAAAAAATGTTACGTTTATTCCTTTAAATGACATTGATCTTTGGACAAAAAATATTGAAAAAGTTATGAATAGCCATTATCAAAGAGAAAATATGAAAAAATTAATCATAAAAGCAAATTATGATTTAAAAACAGAAATTACAAAGATTGAAAAACTATATTTAGGAGACTAATATGGCATTTGGTGTTTGTTTTCTTCTTACTATTTTAATGGCTTATTTATCACAATATTTCTTTAAACAAAAGCAAAAAATTTTAGGAATTCTTTTTGCTTTCTTATGTATTTTAATTCCATCTATCTTGGCGGGGATTCGAGATTTAGATGTCGGAAGAGATGTTTTTTCGTATGTCTCTCCTGCTGTAAATCGAGCAATAGATAGTAACTTTACTACTTATATGACATCTTTAGATTTAGAATGGTTTTATAAAATTATTATCTATCTTGCTGTTTTGGTAAATCCTTCGGTTCACTTTTCGTTATTTGTATTGCAATTTTTAACAATCCTTTTTGTTTATCTATTCGCATATAAAAATCGCAAAAAACAATCTATTAGTTTTATAATTGCGATTTATATGATTGCTTGGTATTGCTACTCTTATACTTTTATGAGACAAAGCTTAGCAGTTGCAATGATTATTTATTCAACGACTCTTTTTCAAGATAAAAAGTATTTTAAAACATTCCTATTGTTTTTATTATCCATCGGCGTACATAAAACAGCGCTTTTAGGAATTTTCGTTTATATCTTCTTGTTCATTTCTAAGAATTTTAAGAAGAAAAAACTTTTATATATTATGTATATAATGGCATTAGCATTTGGGGTGTTATTCTTTAATCAGATCATGTATTTAACTACCCACATCATCAAAATATTACCAATGAAATATTTTGAATATACCCAATTTTATTTTGCGGGTAATGATGATGTAAGTACTTTGGAATTGATATATAAATTATTTTGGATTGGAATAGCTTTATTATATTTACATCAATTTCGACATAAAAAAATTCAAAAGGATATTCAAATCGATGTTATTTTATTACTTTTATTAACGGACTTTGCTGCTTATATACTCAGTTATAAAATTGTCAATCTTGGAAGAGTGGGATTGTATTTCTCTTATTTAGCATTATTTAAATTGCTCCCTAATATAAAGTATTTTTTTAAACAAGATAAAATTAATGGCCTTGTGGCAAATTCACTAGTTATTTCTGTTTTACTGGTACTTTGGGTTTGGAACTTTCCAATTCATAATTGGAGTGAAACATACCCATATCATTCAGAAATATTACCTATTTTAAATGATTGAAAGGAAATAAATATATGAAAAAAATAGAAATGAAAAATAAAAAAATCTTAATTACTGGAAGTATTGGTTTTATAGGATATTTCCTCACAAAAAAATTAATGCGTTCTGAAGAAAATATTCAAATTGTTGGGCTAGATAATATGAATGAATATTATGACATTCGATTAAAACAAACGAGACTTCATGATTTAGAGCAATATCCTAATTTTCGGTTTATTAAAGGGAATCTGGCAGATAAAGATCTAATTAATCGATTATTTCAAGAAGAAAAATTTGATATTGTCATTAATCTTGCTGCTCAAGCAGGAGTTCGATATTCAATTACAAATCCGGATGCTTATATTGAATCGAATATCATCGGCTTTTTCAATATTTTGGAGGCTTGTCGAAATCATCCAGTAGAACACTTAGTATATGCATCCTCTTCTTCTGTTTATGGAAATAATAATAAAATTCCATATTCTACTGATGATAAAGTAGATGAACCTGTAAGTTTATATGCTGCGACGAAGAAATCTAATGAATTACTCGCACATGCTTATTCGAAACTTTATCATATTCCTACAACTGGACTTCGCTTCTTCACGGTATATGGTCCACTTGGAAGACCGGATATGGCTTACTTTAGTTTTACAAACAAATTACTAAATGGAGACACTATTCAAATTTTTAATTATGGAAATTGTGAGAGGGATTTCACCTATGTAGATGATATCGTTGAAGGAGTATCTCGTGTAATCAAGGGAGTACCAGACCAAGAGGTTCCATATGCTATTTATAATATTGGCAATGGTAGTCCAGTCAATTTACTTAAATTTGTAGAAATTTTACAAGAAGAATTAATTCGAGCTGGAGTCCTTCCGCAAGATTATGATTTTGATTCTCATAAAGAGTTAGTGGACATGCAAAAAGGAGATGTAGCTGTTACTTATGCGGATACTTCTGCTTTAGAAAAAGATTTTGGATTTAAACCAAGTACTGATTTAAGAACCGGGTTACGAAACTTTGCCAATTGGTATAAGGATTTTTATAGTAAGGAGAAAGAACAATGACACTGAAAAATTCACTTGAGCGCAAATTTATTTTTATTCAAAAGTTACGTGGTGTTAAAAATTTAAATACCACTCTTTCAAACCGTAAAAAAATAAAGGAAGCCTTTGCAAACTTTGAAAATCAAAAATATATTTCTATTAGCGAAGAAAATTTACAAATTTTTAAAAAGGCCTTTTTAAAGTTTATATGGTATCAACCTAAAGAAGCGGAGATTCCTTTGCTTTTTACTAAATGTGAAATTGAACCAGATAAATTAAGTTCAATCAAATTAGGTAAATATGATCCAATTTTAGTGTGTGTTGAAAAAAATGATATAGATCGAATGAAAATGCTTTTTAATCACTATCGCAATTTGGGAATCAAAAGATTTGTGATAATCGATAATGAGTCCACCGACGAAACCATTGAATATTTAAGAAAGCAAAAAGATGTTGATTTATATATATGTCATACAAAGTATTCTACTTTAAATAAAGAAGCCTGGGCTAATCGAATTTTTGCTCATTATGGTTTTGATAAATGGTATTTATATGTGGATTCCGATGAATTATTTATTTATGAAGATTGTGAAAACAAAAAAATTAATGATTTTATCGAGGAATTAGAAAAAAGCAAGCAACGGCGTGTATCTGCTTTGATGACAGAAATGTATAGTCAAGAAGGTATTTTTTCAAATACTGAAGACAAGGATATCAGAGCAAAATATTGTTATTATGATACGGATACTTATACATTTGCAGAAAAAAGCCCATGTAACGCTCTATTCGGTGGCCCTAGAAAGCGGGTATTTGGTTTAAATCCAATTCTTATCAAACATCCATTATTTAAACTAAAAAGAGGAGATATACAAGCGTTGTCACATTGGCAATTTCCATATAAAGACAACTATCACTTAAAAATCAAAGGGGCCTTGTTACATTATAAATTTTTAAATCGTGACTTAGAAAGATATACCAAAATTGCCAAGGAAGGAAATTATGCTACCGGTAGTTTAGAATATAAAACTTATATTTCTGCATATCAAAAAAATCCTCAAATATCTTTATACAGTCAAGAGCATTCTAAAAAATATACGAATTCAAAGGATTTCTTTGATAGTTTGAAAATTAAGAAAGAACGGTAGGAAGCATGAAAAAAATTTTAATAAAAATTTTTGGCCGAAAGTTTTTGAGAAATTGCAAAGCCATTGTAATGTACGTCTTAAACTATCCAAAATTTATGTTTAAAAAAAAGATAACATGGAACACAAACCTTGTAGAAAAAATAAATACTTTTTCTTTAAAAGGAAAAAATGTCTTTTTTGGCTATTATGATATCAATCCGTTAAAGAATCATAAATTACTTTGTCATGTTGTGAAAAAATACGCCGACACCGCAAAAGATCAAGTGGAAATTGGCTACTTTGACACTAACACTCAAAAATATACAAAACTTACCCAAAGTGAAGCATGGTGTTGGCAACAAGGATCTCGGTTACGCTGGTCTAAAGAAGACCATGTAATTATTTATAATGATATTTATCAAAATAAGTATTGTGCTAGATATTTTGATATTCAAACCAAAAAAGTAATCAAGACGATTTCTTATCCTTTATATGATATCAATCAAGATGAAACTTATGGTATCAGTATTAATTTCTCAAGATTGCAAAGATTAAGACTTGGATATGGTTATGATAAATTGCCGGATATATCCGAAAACGATTTTTATCCTCAAGATGATGGATTATTTTTAGTAGATTTAAAAAGAAATACCAGCAAATTAATTCTTTCATTATATGATTTAGCCAAAGATGTCCCAAACTATTCGTCTTATCAACATTACATTAATCATGTTTCTTTTGCACCAAATGGAAAAAAATTTATGTTTTTTCATTTATATACGCAATCTACTACCTCTGATTGGAAAGTGAGACTATGCGTGTATGATATTTCGAAATCACAATTACAAGTACTCGAAGAAATGGCAAATGCATCTCATTATGATTGGATCGATAACGATCATTTATTAGTGACTACTTTTACCAAAAATCCAGAAAATCATGATTATCGCATTTATTCTTTAAAAGAGAATAACTATATCATGCTTGATAATGATTATCTAAAACTTGATGGTCATCCAACATATTATTATCATGATCAGTTTATTTCCGATACATATCCAGATGACCACTTTTTTCAGCATTTATTTCAATTTGATATCAAAAATGCATCTTATGAGAAAATTCTAAGTATCTTTTCAAATCCTCGTTTAATGTATGATCAAAGATGTGATTTACATCCTCGAATTGTACCGGATGGAATTATCATTGATAGTACATATAAAGGAAACAAACGAAATTTAGTATATATTCAATTAAAGGAAGGTTTTTATGACAAATCGCAGTTCTAAATTGGTTAAAAATACAGCCATATTAACTTTTGGAACCATTTGTACAAAAGGGTTGATGTTTTTAATGACTCCTCTTTTTACAAGATGGGTATCACAAGAAGTATATGGAACACTTGATTTATTACTTACTTATGTTTCATTGCTACTTCCACTCATTACATTAGGATTTGGTGAAGCATTGTTTCGCTTTTTAGCAGGAAACGAAGTAAAAAATAAAAAAAGTGTTGTAACGATTTCTCTCGTAGTAACTTTAATTGGATTTGCATTAAGCGGAATTCTCTTATTTTTCATTTCTTGTTTTAGTAGCACAATTCGAAATGTTGCCGTTTTGTTTTATTTATTACTTTTTGCAGAAACTTGCTATAACTTTATGACAATGGTATTAAGGGGAATAAAACAATTAACTACTTATACAGTTGCTAACATTATTTATTCCTTTTCTATGGCTACATTAGTTACATTATTTGTAAAAGTATTTGGTTTATCCTTAAATGGAATCGTTTATGGCTATGCTCTAGGATATATCATCAGTATTTTATATATGGCGATCAAGTCCAATGTTTGCCAATACGTTTCTTTAAAAGATTTGGATGGCAAATTATTTATTAAAATGTGTAAATATGCTATTCCAATGATTCCAAATTTGATTGCATGGTGGATTATGGATGCTTCCGATAGAACGATTGTTAGTACTTGGTTAGGAACTGGATTTAATGCCATCTTATCAGTTGCACATAAAATTCCTAATTTGTGTCAGACCTTATTTAATGTTTTCCATTTGTCTTGGCAAGAAAATGCTGTAGAAACCATGAATGATAAAGACCGGGATGATTATTATAATCAAGTGATGAACAATATGCTAAGAGTCTTAATTCCGATTTCTTGTGTTGTGATTGTTTTTAATTTTTTCTATTTTGATTTTTTATTCGATGAACGATATGCACTGGGTTATTATCTAACGCCTATCTTAATTCTTGCTGTTATTTTTTCGATGTTATCTAGCTTTATTGGAGGAATTTATGTTGCCACTTTAAAGTCTTATAAAAATGGAATTACAACGATGATAGCAGCAATATTAAATATTATAATTCATATCTTATTAATTACCAACATTGGTCTTTATGCTTCCGTTGTTTCTACTTTAATCTCTTATTTTGTATTATTTATTATTCGCTATTTGGATATTCGAAAAACGATTCATTTGAAAATTAATACCAATAACTTTATCTTACTTGGTATCTTAGGATATTTTGTTGTATCACAATATTTCAAGATTGATTTGTTAAATATTATCAATGTCTTTTTAGCATTTTTCCTATTTTACGTCATCAATAAATCTTTTCTTGTAAAAATATTAAAAAAACTAAATCTTATAAAATCATAAAAAATCGTTTTCATTGCGATAAATTCGTTTATGTTATATAATTCTATCTATGAAAGGAAGTACACTATGAAAATTGCAGTAGCAGGAACAGGATATGTGGGGTTGTCATTAGCAGTATTGCTATCTCAAAAAAATGAAGTCGTAGCACTAGATATTGTTAAAGAAAAAGTGGATATGATTAATCATCATATTTCTCCTATTAAAGATAAATATATTGAAGAATATTTGAAAGAAAAAGAATTAAATTTAAGAGCTACTTTGGATTGCGAAGATGCTTTTAAAGATGCAGATTATATTATTATTAGTACTCCAACAAATTATGATGATGAACAAAATTTCTTTGATACATCGAGTGTAGAAGACATTATTCAAAAAGTAACAAAGATGAATTTGAATACTACCATGGTTGTAAAATCAACCATTCCAGTTGGATTTGTTGAAAACGTAAAAGAAAAATATCATATTGATAATATCTTTTTCTCTCCAGAATTTTTAAGAGAGGGACAGGCATTATACGATAATTTATATCCATCAAGAATTATTGTTGGAGAAAAAAGTAAACGTGCAGAAGTCTTTGCTTCTCTATTAAAAGATAGTGCTAAAAAAGAAGATATTCCAGTACTTTATATGAATTCTACTGAGGCAGAAGCAGTAAAACTTTTTGCAAATACTTACTTAGCACTACGCGTTGCTTACTTTAATGAATTAGATACCTATGCTGAATTAAAAGGATTAGATACAAAAGCCATTATTGATGGAGTTTGCTTAGATCCAAGAATTGGTAATCACTATAATAATCCATCTTTTGGTTATGGTGGATATTGTTTACCAAAAGATACAAAGC
>CANQAU010000029.1 GCA_947588935.1 uncultured Bacilli bacterium | reverse complement strand
TTGGTAAACAAAAATCAAGTTGGCAAGTCGAAAGCGTATATTCATTTCCTACCGCTGGTTTTACTTGAACATCCAATTTTGGTCCATAAAAAGCAGCTTCTCCCTTCTTCTCGACATAAGGAATACCAATGTGATCTAACACATGTCGAAGGGTATCCTCTGCCTTATTCCACATGTCATCATCGGGATAATACTTCACTTTATCCTCAGGATCTCTTAAAGAAAGTTCAAAACGATAATTCGTAATATGAAGTTCTTGATATACTTCCAAAATCAAATTAACTACCGAAGAAAATTCCGATTCAATCTGTTCTGGTGTTACAAACAAGTGGGCATTGCTTCAAAACGACAATCTCTGGCAATTGCTCCAATTCGAATTGGCAAATCCCGGTAAGAATGAATATCATTTGCATAAATCATCATATGATGAGGACAATTCATCGGCCGTAAAACAAACTCTTCCCCCTCTACTTCCATCTTTGGAAACATATTTTCTTGATAATGATCCCAATGTCCACTCGTTTTATAAAGTTCCACATTTCCAAGAGGTGGTGTTAAAACATGCTGATAACCTAAACGTCTTTCTTTTCCCTTAATATAATTTTCTAAAGTCTCCCATACAATATATCCATTTGGTAAATACATTGGAAGTCCTTTTCCAACTAAATCATTGGTTACAAAAATGCCCAATTCTTTACCAAGTTTCCGATGGTCACGTAGTTTCGCCTCTTCAAGTTCTTGTAAATGTTGATCCAAATCTTCTTGAGTCTCAAAGCAAACGCCATAAATACGTTGCAGCATTTTGTTGTGAGAATCTCCCTTATAATAAGCACCACTAAACTTCAAAAGTTGAAAATACTTAATTTCCTTGACACTTTCCACATGAGGTCCACGACACAAATCCGTAAAATCTCCTTGTGTATAGCAAGAAATAATGGTATCTTCATCCATTCCATCAATCAAATCCAATTTATAAGGATCTTCTGCAAACATTTCCTTCGCTTCTTTTTTCGTAATTTCATGACGAATGATTTTCTTGCCATCCTTACTAATTTTTTTCATTTCTTTTTGAATACGCTCTAAATCCTCAAACGTTAAAGTCACATCCCCTAAATCCATATCATAGTAAAATCCCTCTTCAATTACAGGACCTACCCAAAATTTTGCATTGGGATATAAATGTTTTACCGCTTGCGCAAGCAAATGCGCGCAACTATGATTTAAAACACTTAATCGTTCATCCTCTTTAATATTTTTCATATTCTCACCTTTCCTTCAAATAAAAAAAGATGCTACCGAGGAGTCAATTACTGACGGTACCATCCTTTATTTTTCTTCATTTTGATAACGGCTTTCACCGAGATTTATTAATCCTCTCAAAAAGGAGTAACAATTACCTGCCTCGATAAGTTTTCACCAACCACTTATTCTCTCATTTCCACAATGTAATTATCATATCTTTTCTCACTGATTTATGCTTGTATTATAATGCAACCCCCATAAATTTGCAAGAAAATTTTATTTCTTGTGAATTCTTTTGAAAGACACCCGCTACCATCTGCAAATACGTTTTTGAAAAAAAAACATGTTTGTAAAATGATAAAAAATCTACATGCTTTTCATTTCATGCAGATTTTTTATAGTCAATTTGCAGTTTTCTTCTTTCTGGAAATTACAAACTGATGATCTTTCACATCAACAGAAAATTGATCATTAAACTCCGTTTCTCCATCAAGTAAGAATCGCGAGAGAATGGTTTCAATATTTTTCGTAACATATCGCTTAATGGGTCTGGCACCATATACCTCATCATAAGCCTCTTCGATAATCTTATTTTTTGCCGCCTCACTAAGTTCAATGGTGATATTACTTGGACTTAAGCGCATTTCAATTTCATGAATAATTTTATCCAAAATATCACGAATTACATCTTTTGACAAAGATTTAAATACAATAATTTCATCGATTCGATTAATAAATTCTGGTCGGAAAGTTTGTTTGAGTTCCCCCATAACCTTTTCTTCGGCTTCTTCACTTCCCTCCAAAATAAAATCACTACCTAAATTACTGGTCATAATAATAATCGTATTTTTAAAATCGACAACTCTTCCTTGACTATCCGTAATTCGTCCATCATCTAAGATTTGTAACAAAATATTAAAAACATCTCGATGAGCTTTTTCAATTTCATCAAATAATACAATACTATAGGGATTTCTTCGAACCGCTTCCGTTAACTGTCCTCCCTCATCATATCCAACATATCCTGGAGGAGCACCAATTAAGCGGGAAACATTAAAGCTTTCCATGTACTCCGAACAATCAATTCGAACCATATGACGTTCATCATCAAAAAGTTCATAGGCTAAACTTTTGGCAACTTCCGTTTTTCCAACACCCGTTGGTCCTAAAAAGATAAAAGAACCAATCGGACGTCGTGGATCTTTGATTCCACTTCGAGCTCTTAAAATCGCATCACTAACAAGCCGTAATGCCTCATCCTGTCCTTTGACGCGCAATTTCAAATGATCATATAAAGATAATAATTTCTCCCTTTCTCCACCAACTAATTTCTGAACAGGAATGTTCGTCCATCGTGAAACAATGGTAGCAATACTCTCTTCGGATACTACATCACTTAAAATTTGATTTTGGGTCTGTTCACGCAAATCCGCTAACTCTTGTTCCAAAGAAGGAATCGTTCCATGACGAAGTTTTGCAGCCATCTCTAAATCATAATTATTTTCTGCTTTTTCCAAATCAAACTTAGCTTTTTCAAGTTCCTCTTTTTTGGTTTGAATTTGATCCGTTAATTTTTTTTCATTTTCCCACTTTTCACGCATTTCTTTTTCTTCCGCTTGATATTTGCTAATTTCTTGATCAACTTCTTCTTTTCTAGAAACACTTAACGGATCTTTTTCCTTTTTAAGCGCTTGACTTTCAATTTGCAAACGCATGATTTTTCTGGTTAATTCATCTAACGGTGCCGGTACAGAATCCATCTGCATCTTAATCGTCGCACAAGCTTCATCCACTAGATCGATTGCTTTATCTGGTAAAAAACGATCCGTAATATATCGATCACTTAAATTTGCCGCACACACGAGGGCACTATCTTTAATCGTTACCCCATGAAAAATTTCAAAACGTTCTTTTAAACCACGCAAAATCGTAATGGTATCCATCACATTGGGTTCACTCACCATCACTTTTTGAAGTCTTCGCTCCAAAGCCCCATCTTTTTCAATGTATTTTCGATATTCATTTAATGTCGTTGCACCAATCAAACGAATTTCCCCACGGGCCAGCATCGGTTTTAACATATTGCCAACATCCATCGTTCCCTCTTGACCACTACCGACAATCATATGAATTTCATCAATAAACATAATGAGTTCGCCATCACTGTCTTTAATCTCTTTTAAAACAGCTTTTAAACGTTCCTCAAATTCACCACGATATTTTGCTCCGGCAACCAAAGCACCTAAATCGAGTTCCCAAATTCGTTTATCCTTTAAACTATTTGGGACATCCCCTTTCATAATGCGCTGAGCAAGTCCTTCGACAATCGCCGTCTTACCAACACCGGGTTCTCCAATTAAAACGGGATTATTTTTGGTTTTCCGAGATAAAATACGAATAACATTGCGGATTTCATCATCACGACCGATGACAGGATCCACTTTATTATCCATCACATTTTTGGTAATGTCTCGTCCATATTTTTCCAAAACATTTTTTACACTTTCATTTTCTCCAAAATTCATAATATCCCTCCTTTTTTTACTATACCCCATTGTAATACTTTTATTAGCGCTTGTCAACAAAGAGTGCTAATTTTTAAAAAAGAAAAAGAAAATCATTTTCTTCGATTTTCACTAATCAATTCCATGGGAATCGCCAGTTGGCGAATTCGTTCTAAAATTCTTCGAGACTTTAATACATCTTCTCTGCCATTTGATAAAGCCAAATGACTTTCTAACTCTTCTAAACTCATATTGGAAGTAAAAAAGGTTGGTAAATGATGTTCCATTCGATATTGCAAAATAGTTCCCAGAACTTCATCTCTTCCCCATTCGGTTACTTTTTCTGCTCCAATATCATCGAATAAAAGTAAATCGACACGCTTTAGTTCATACATTTTATTTTCATACAATTCCCAATCATCTTTTAAAGTCTGTAACAGTTCAGGAAAATAAACCTGAATCGCAGAAACATGTTTCACACTCTCTAACTCATGAAATAAAGCACTGATCAAAAAGGTTTTTCCCGTTCCAAAATTTCCATATAAATAAAGTCCCTTATCACTCGTCACATAATCATAATTTTGAAAAAAAGAATCGATCCATTTAATAACCCCCATGCGCTTCTTGTCTCCAGTCACATCAATATCTTTCATTCTGGCGTACAAATTCGCATGAAACCGGTGTTCTTTTTCTTCTTGTTGTTTCATCTTTTCCAATTGGTATTTACATGGCGTATAAGAAAAATAGATTCTTCCTTCCCTTGAAAAAGGACAAAACAAATGACCGCAAAGGGAATTTTGACAAGCAAACAATCCCTTACAAGAAGCACATCGATTTCCCTCTTGAATGCTTAACTCCAACTTCGAAGTAATTTTCATTGCTTGTTCCCTCGAAAGTCCTAACTTTTTAACAAGTCGAACAAAACAAGGATCTTTCATTGCTTCTGCAAAACTTTTTTGAAGTGCTACTTTCGAACTCGTTTTTAGTGTTTCTTGAATCAAAGCCATCTTAATTTTCTCCATTTCTATTGATATTTATTTAAAATATTTTCCATTTCCACAATATCGGAAGAACTCATCTCTTCCTTGGCAATATTTTCCCGAAACCATACTGGTTCAGAAGTCTTCCCCACTTTCGAAGATTTTAATGCCTCTTTATTATAACGTTTATTTGCCTTTTCTGCTAATGCCATCGCATCACTAGCCGTTTCAATATTACATCTCTTCCAATGTCCAGCAACCGTTTCAATAAAATTTAACGATAATTTATTTTGATTTTTCTTTAACGTATAATCTATTAACACATTCACCACAGCTGGAGGAAGTTCCAAATCAATCAAAAGCATTTCTAATATTTTTAAATCTCGACCAGTGGGACTGACACCATTATACTTGCTTTTCAAAAAATCATAAGGACTCGTACTTTCAAAAACCTCGATAATTTTTCCACGCTTACTATGATCACCTTGTGGACTCTTTAAATGTTCTGGCTGTGTACGATAAACCAATGTCGGTAATTTTCCCTGATGATGATATTGATAATATTTTCGAGTTTGTAAACGTAAATTATCTTTATCAATACTTCCCTTTTCATTGATGGTCAAACGTAAAATTTCACACATCTGCAAGGTATCTAATTGATAAATAAACGCTAAATTATTGATCAGTTCCTTCATTCGTTTATGAAAACTTTTTTCATGAACAAGTCCTTTTGGCAAACTCGACAATAGTAAATCAAAATCAACCTGGTCATGCAGATTTAATGGTAGAACTTCTCTTGCCGAAGCATCGACCGAAACAAAATCACTAGAAGAAGAAAAAACACCATCAAAATGTTTGGTAATATCTTCATAATCCTTTAAATCAATCTGAATGGTTTGAAATTCTTTCTTGAGTAAATCATATTCATGCTTACCAAGATTATTATATAAGACAACATTAAAAATCGGATGTGAAAAAAATTCTTTGGCACTCAAAGGAGAATATAACTCATACACATAACTATTGGTTTCTCCACTTTTAAAATAGGTTTTCATAAGCCCCACAGCTTCCAAAGTTTCCCGTGCCAGTTTAATCGTATCCAAATTCGTTTTCAATAAAGTCATTAAATGATGATGAGTATAATCAACACTCACAAACTCCAATCGATCCAAATCACGCCATAACGTCAAATATAAACTAACGGCGACACTTCCAATGATCGGTTCATAAAGACTCACAACATTCTTGCGATCGACTTCGGTCAAAATCGTTTTATTCACAACCAAATATTGATCCGCTGGTAAAAGAGTCACCAGTTTCATATTCTCACCCCATTTCACACTAGAAAATTCGACTTAACAAGCATCATCACAAGTGCTATCGCTCACTTTTAAAAATAAATCTTGCAAAATACCAAAAAGTTCTTCTTCCTCTTTAGAAGTTAACTTTTGAAAACCACTTTTTTGCGAATCAATCGTTCCCTCATGAACGCCGACAATTCTTCCCTCTTGAATTCCAACAACCGTAGGAGCATAAAGTCGTTTCTCTCCCGTATTGACACTTTTTCCATTCTCATCTGTCAACAGATAATCTTTTAAATAAGAATCTAATTTTTCCAAAATAGCATGATATCCATTGGTTCCCTCTTTCGTAACAACAACTTCACCATTATCATCTAAAATTCTTGTATCGCGAATATCTGCTACATTCACATAATAAACGTCATGAAAATTCGTACTTTCACTTGCCGAAAGAAGAATTGGCACCAAAGTTCTACACCAAGGACATGTTGGAAATCCAAAATAAATAATTCCCGTTCCATGTTCCATAAACCGTACAATATCATCATCACTTTGATAATGAATAGGATTATCTAAAGAAATCGAAACATTTGGATAGGTTTGATTTTGAACGACTTGATCATTGTAACTTTCGTATTCTTCCTTAAAACGTTGAGCATCACTCTTTTCATGAGAATTGAGAATTCCTAAACTTCCAAAAATTCCAGCGAAGAAAAGAAGAATCGTCACAATTGAGAGTAAAGTTTTTTTATCCTTTTCCATATGAACACTTCCTATATAAAATATTACTAGTCTCATGCCTTTTTTGCAAGAATTTTATCAGTCAAAAAAGGTATTTAAAAAGCAAATTAGTTTCCAACTTTTGGAAACTAATTTGCTTTCTTTGCTTGTTCTTTTTTCTTTTTTTCATCATACATTTTTTTATTCACAAGCTTTACTTTAACGCCTTTTTCTAAAGCGAATACTTTCTTTACTCCATCTGGTAAATTCTTTTTATACGTTTTCATAATATCCCTCCAAATCGTTACGATTATATCATAGAAAAAACAGAAAAAGAAGACATTTTTTCGAAAAAGAAAGGAAAAACTTGCACTGCCCATTTTTATTTGATATAATCAGTTTGTTCTCATGGCGAGATAGCTCAGCTGGCTAGAGCGATCGGTTCATACCCGATAGGTCGAGGGTTCGATCCCCCCTCTCGCTACCAAAATGAGTAAAAGACTCGGAAAAATACGAGTCAAAATAGAAAACGTACTTTTAACAAGTACGTTTTTATGTTACTATGAATATGTCAAGGAAACTTGAATAAAATAAAAAAGGAACATTCAATATCGCATGTTGAGTGTTGCCATACAATGTGCATCACCTAAATCATTGCTGAGTTAGGTGATTTTCTTTTTATATTAAAACTATAAATAGTAATAATACTAATAGGAAGATAAGAATTACGAAAGATAGAATGAAAAAATCTTTCTTGTTCATACTATCGACTCCCCTCTTTTTGATACTATTTTTATGAATAGGATGAAAATCACAAGAATAAGGAGTATGATGAGAAGCAAAGATGTTTCTCGGATTTTCTCAGAACTTCCTATCCGCCATTTTATATTTTAATAGAAAATGAAAGGAGTTTCTGTTTATGGAAGAAAAATCATATTTTGATGGAGGTTTATTACAATTAATTGGATGGAGAATTTTCGGATTATTCATCACCATTTGTACTTTAGGAATCTGTTATCCTTGAGCTTGCTGCATGATTTATCGTTGGGAAACCAAACACACCGTAATCAACGGCAAAAGATTGCACTTTGATGGTACAGCATCTCAATTATTTGGAAATTGGATTCTATGGGTATTACTTACCATTATTACCATAGGAATCTATAGTTTTTGGTTAAGAATTGAACTAAAAAAATGGAAAACCAAACATACTTTTTTTGAATAAGCAACAACTCGTTGCTTTTTTAAACGACAAAGAACTGTTAAGAAAAACTTCTTTTTTGCAAGATTTTCCAATTTCCGGTTATAATAAAGATAGAAAGTATGGTTGAATATTATGGAAGAAGAAAAAACAAAAGAATTGCAAAAAATTATCAAAAGAAAAAATAAAAACGATAACATTATTATCATTTTGCTCATTCTATTAATCATCATCATTGGCATTATTGTATTTATGAGAATATATTAAAAAAAGATGTACAACAAATGACATCTTTTTTAAATCCATCTAGATATATAAATATTTCTCGTCGAATCTTCTTGATACTTTTCA
Source organism: uncultured Bacilli bacterium (assembly GCA_947588935.1). Classification (GTDB taxonomy): domain Bacteria; phylum Bacillota_I; class Bacilli_A; order RF39; family UBA660; genus MGBC162267. The sequence continues at coordinate 7,456 of CANQAU010000029.1, read as the reverse complement.
AAAATTCGAATAATTCCTTCAACAACTGCTTTTAAAATATTGGTACAAGTTTTTTTCACTTTAACTCGGAAAATCTCTTCTTGCATTTCCTTACGGAAAGTATAATCATCAATATAACGTCCCAAAACATGATCAATCTCCCGAATTAAAGAAATGTTTTCTTCCTCTTCAATATTCGTAGAAAAAATAAATTTCTCATAAATACAGATTAATCGTTCGGTAACGACATCTCCTTCATAGTAATCAAAATTCATAATTCGGTCAAAATTTGGACAATACCGTAAGACCATTTTGTTTGTATCCAAATGTATCACATCCTACTTTTACTCTACTTATAAGTCTACACTGAAATTTCCTATTTGTCAAAAAAAATTTATGATATAATGAAGCCAAGATAAGGGTGATCAAATTGAAAAAAAGAAAACTAAAGAAAAGTGTAATCTATATATTTGCTGGGCTCGTCGCTCTCTTTGTCATTGGAATTTTAGGATATAATTTCTATAAAGAAATGAATTATCGAAAAACTTACGAATACAAATTATTAGAAAAAGGATACACCATGGAAGAAGTTCCCATCCTATTAGAAAAATTAACAGAAGAACAAATTACCAAACTATTAGAACAAGAAAAAGAAGAAAACATCACACCGATCCTACAAGAAAAATACTATCTATCCAAAAATTTAGAAGATTACTTAGCGTTTCGAAAAGAAAATCCCGATCGAAATACCTATGATATTGTGGCCATGGTAAATATTCACGCCAATAAAGATTGGTACGAAATCATCATTCCAACTGATACAACCAAAAACAATACCATTCTCGTCAATAAATTTTATCAACTTCCCGAAGATTATACGCCAGAAGCCCTAGTAAATGTCAGCAATTGGTATTGCTATGGAGAAAATAAAATCACCCAAGAAACGTATGATGCCTTTATCAATATGTACAACGCTGCCAAAGAACAAAATATAAAAATTATCATTAATTCCAGTTATCGAAACTATCAAGAACAAGAACAAACTTACCAAGAATTAAAAGCGACCTACGGTTCCAAAAAAGCCGATGAACAAGCAGCCAGACCTGGACACTCAGAACATGAATCCGGTCTAGCAATCGACGTCTTTACTCCCGGAAACACAACCACCGTCAATTTTAAAGAAAGTGAAGCTTACCAGTGGCTAAAAAACCATGCCCATGAATATGGATTTATTGAAAGATATCCTGAAGACAAAGAATATCTCACTGGATACCGTTTTGAATCTTGGCATTGGCGATACGTCGGAATCGAAATTGCTACCCAAATTCATGAAGAAGAAATTACCTTTGATGAATACTATGCCTATTATCTAGAGAACTAAGTTCTCTTTTCTTTTTGAATAAGACAAGGTATAATGAAACAGAAAAAAGGTGTGAGAATATGAAAAACATTCAATACTTTAAAATTCTTTTTCATTATTTAAAAGAGGATAAAGGAAAAATAATTAGTTACATCATCTTAAAATTGCTATTAAACATTGCTCCCCTCTTCGGCGTCATTATTTGGACGCGTGCCTACGAAGCCGTCATCAATCAAGATCTACATCAATTTCTTCCCAATTTAATCTTATGGGTCATGATTATGATTGGTGGATGGTGCATCGTTCAATTTCTCACCGATATCATCTATAACAAATTAGAAAAAAAATTCATGGAAAAAATTAGCAAAGACTTATATTGTAAATTAAGTAATCTTCCAGCCATTGCTTTTGAAGAAATCACCACCGGTGAATTTGTCAATCGAATCTATCATGATCCCGAGCGCATTCTAGAACTACTCGCTCGTTTAATCCGTCTCATATGTGAGTTTATCGTCGCCATCATCGTCATTATCCTATCGTTTACAGTATCCATCTATGTGGGATTAGAATTTATTTTACTCTGTGTCATTATGTATGCCTTTGCCGGTCTTTACTATCCCAAGATTAAAAAAAGCCAAGAAGAAATCAAGAAAAAATCGGATGAATACGTCAAAAAAGCCACCCAAAACATTATGGGTATCCGCGAAATAAAAGGTTTAGGAATCAAAGACAATGTCAATCAAAATGTCACAGCTACCATTACCGACTTATTTCAAAAAGAGAAAAAAATTAGCTTTTTAGAAGCCAAGTATTACGGATGGAATAACTTTGCTTACTTTGCGCTCGAATTTACCATTTTACTAACGCTTGGATATGAACACATCATTGGCTTAATTCCCCTTACCTCCTTTATTTTAATGGACCAATACATTTGGAGACTAGATGGCATTGTGGAAGCTCTTTCTGACTTTGGCGTCAATTATAATAAAGTCATTGTTTCCTTAAAACGAATCGATGAAATCCTCCATAATAAATTATATCCAGATGAACACTTTGGAAATCAAACACTTACCAGTCAAGATTGCACCATTGAACTTAAAGAGGTAGCATTTAAATATCATGAAGAAGAACAACTCATTTTAAAAGATCTATCATTGACGCTAGAACCTCATAAAAAAATTGCCATCGTTGGCAGATCTGGTCAAGGAAAAACGACCATCTTTAATTTATTACTGCGCTATTTTGACCCCACTTCTGGAAAAATTTTGATAAATGGCATCGATCTTACACAATTAAGTGAAGAAACATTAAGAAATACCATTTCGATTATTCGCCAAAATCCATACATCTTTAATACGAGCATTTTCAATAATTTTCAAATTGTGAAAAAAGAAGTCACCCTAGAAGAAGTCAGAGAAGTTTGTAAAAAGGCCTATATTGATGATTACATTATGTCTCTTCCAAACCAATACAACACCATTATTGGAGAAGGCGGTGTCAATCTCTCCGGAGGTCAAAAACAACGCCTTGCCATTGCCAGAACTCTTTTGAAAAACACCCCAGTCATTCTCTTTGATGAAGCGACAAGTGCTCTTGATAACACATCCCAAGAATACATCAAAAAAACAATTGATAATTTAGTAAAAACGCATACCATTATCATTGTTGCTCACCGGCTTTCCACCATTATGGATGCCGATGAAATTTACATCATTGAAGATGGCAAATTAGAAAACATGGGAACTCATCAAGAATTGTTAAAAAAATCAGAATTATACAAATCACTTTACAATCCAGAAATTTTTGAATTCTAAAAAAAAAAACGACTTTCAAAGTCGTTTTTTACAATCTCGAAAACCGAGTAAAATCGCCCAATGGTGTTCGAGATGGGATTTGAACCCATGACCTTTTGCTCCGGAGGCAAACGCTCTATCCAGCTGAGCTACTCGAACCTAAGAAAATTATATCACAAATTTTCTTTTATGATTCTTTATTTTCTTTTTTCGCAAGGGCACGTTTGATATAACTGTGTCGATCGTATCCCCAAAAGCTTTCAGAACGATTGGTTACAAACACAAAATCTTCATAAAATTGTGCATAATACTTCCGTAAATCATCTCTAGAAATTTGCATAACTTCACGCAAATGCGCAAGTGCTCTTCTTTTCAAATCATTATAAGCAGAATAAAATTTATCTAAATCGACATCAAAATAGCGATTATAAATCGATTGAAGTTCATCTTGATAAGACTCTTCCCAACCATCTTCAAATAAATAGCAAATTTGATAAATGCGTAATGCTTCCGCAATCGAGATGGAACGTTTTTTATAAAATTGCGCATATTGATACACAATTCGACTCCATCCATACTTTTCCTTCATCTGTTCCAGTTCTTCCATAGGTGTCTGACGAAGTTCATCGTAATATTTTCCTAAAATCATACGCATATGTTCTGGAAACGTTGGATTTTGAATGATTGCAATATCTAACGTATCTGCTAAAGAAACTCCTCTTTCAAGAAAACGACTACAAACATCATAATCCAGTTGAAATTTCAAACAGATAGCTTTCAAAGAAATATTATAAAATAAATAATGTTGATTCTTAGAAACTCTTGGCAAATGTTGATAATAAAATTTAACCAATTCTTCCATAGACATCTCTGGATGACGAGTAGAAATTCCCGTCAAAGCATCATAATCAAGATGATGAGCAACACAATATTGCTTCATAGTACTATAAGTAGTAGAAGCCACCTTCACATGATTTTTTCGTGAACGAGGAGTCGTTGCAAAATGAAATGCTTGCTGTGGTTCTTCTCCTTGATTTCTTCTTCGATTATACTCCCACCATTTTCCATTTAATTCTTCGATCTTTTCTCGAGCATTCACCGATTGACAATCAAAAGTAATCACTTCTTGACTACGATCAGGACGTTTTTTGCCTCGGAGAATAATATCAAAAGCCTCCTGCGAAGTCTTTCCTCTTCTTCTTAAACGATTATAATTTTTCCAATTTCCATTTAATTCTAAAACCATTTCATAGGCATTTACTTCTAGTCCATTATAAAGAACCATTTCACTTTTTCGATCCATAAACTAGTCCCCCTCAAAAGAAACAAGTTTATTTTAGTGTTAAGAAGAAAAAAAGTCAAGTAAATCTTGACTTAAAATAAATGAAGAATATCTTGAAAAGTAATATAAATCATTAAAAGCATTAATAAAATAAAACCAATATTATTCATTGCATTTTCTAATTTCGGATTAATTTTACTTCCTTTAATCTTTTCAATAATCATAAAGAAGATTCTTCCACCATCAAATGCTGGAAAAGGTAAAATGTTAATAAAACCAACATTAATACTCAAAAGCGCTGTCAAATACATCAATTGCTGAATACCATATTGAATACTTTCGCCAACCACTTGATAAATACCAACGGGACCAGACAAAGCATTCAAAGAAAGTTTTCCCGTAAATAATCCCCCTAAAGTAAGAAGCATACTACGAATAAATCCCATAAATTTCTGAAAAGAATACTTCAAACTAGCAAGAAAACCTTTTTCTGAATTTGGAGCAATGCTAAATCCAAAAACGCGCATTTCTTGATTATCTTGTTTCGCAATTGTTGGCGTCACACTAATTTTTTCAGTCTTACCATCTCGTAATACTTGAAAATCATAAACACCACTATCGCTCTTATAATAAAGATAAATTTGTGCTTCATCCCAAGAATGAACTTTATGTCCGTTCACAGCCACAATCTTATCGCCAGATTTTAATCCAGAATGCATCGCTGCCGAACCCTCTTGAATATCTCCTAAAATAGGTTCAATCGGCGTCGAACCAAAGATCATACTAAGAACAAACAATAAGAATATGGCCAAAATAAAGTTATTAATCACACCGGCAGCCAAAATCAGAAGACGTTGATACCATTTTTTATTACAAAGAAGTTTATCTTTGTCAATTTTTCCATCATCTTCATAAACCTCTCCCGCCATGGAAACAAAGCCTCCAATAGGGAAAGCCCGAATATTATAAAATATTCCATCTTTTCCTTTATGACTATGAATGACCGGACCCATTCCAATAGAAAATTCATAAATATAAACTCCCGATTTTTTGGCAGTAATAAAATGACCAAATTCATGAACTAAAATAATCAGTCCTAAAATAAAAATTAAAACAATTAACGTTATAAACCACATATGAATACCTCCTATAAATATGGAATAAAAATAGCAAAGAATAAAGAACTAAAAAATACACTGTCAAATCGATCTAAAATTCCTCCATGACCAGGAATTAAATCAGAAAAATCTTTAATTTGGTTTTCTCTTTTAATTTTACTAAATAATAAATCTCCAAACTGCCCAACAATCGATAATGCCATCGTGAGAATGAGAATACCAAAAACATGTCTTGGAACAAAAATGTAGATATAAAAAAGCGTTCCAAGTAAAGTAATCACAAAAGTTCCAAAAACACTTCCCTCGATGGTCTTATGAGGACTGATTTGGGATAAAGAATGTTTTCCAATAAATTTTCCAAAAAAGAAAGTGCAAATATCCGTACCCAAAATGACCAATAAGAAATACAAAAAGAGCCATAGACTTTGATTTCGGATTAATAAAACCCCTTGACAAGCAAGACCTAAAAACAACGTAACACCTAAAGAATAAAAAGCATCTTGGGTGGTATAAGCATCTTTATAATACAAAGTCGGCAATAAATAAACAAATAAAGAAAAAGTTAAAATTCTAGCAAAATAGGCATATTGAAACAAACTAATATAAATGATTAAAAAGAAACTAATATAAAATAGCGCAGATAAACATAAAGGAATCGGACGATGACTCTTTTTTAACTCTAACATTTCTTTAAATCCTAAAGCACCAATCAATCCCACTGCCAATGCAAAAACTCGTCCTCCAGCAATAATCAATGGAATCGCAAATAAACATAAAAATAAAGCACTAATGATTCTCGATTTCATATGCATCATCCTATTAATAAGTATACGACTTTTTCAAAATAATAGTCAATAAAAGAAAAAAGAGTTAACACAAATTAACTCTCTGGGGACAGAATAACCCGAAAACTATAACGATTACTAATTCCACCAAAGCCCATTCCAAAAGCATAAATTCCAGAATCTGTTCCTTGTCCAGGTGCTTCCCCATATCCACCACGTATCACCCAAGGACCACCCCAATGAATCGTCCATGCTTCATCACCATACCAAGAACCTAATCGAGAAGTTCGATTATTGTATAAAACATTGCCAAAAGGTCCCATCTCTCCCGTGGCATCTCCTAAAATCATTCGCCCATATTCCAAATTACTTTCTGAATATTGATACAAATCATAATATTTATTATTTTCTGGATAAGGTACACCACCATCTTCTTTAGTCCATTCGTTTTTGGATGGATCTTGCGATGTATGATCTTGACTAGAATAAGTTAATGAACCAATAAAATTGCTATGATTCATATCATGACGTCCTGAAACAAGTTTCCCCTCTTTACTAACGATTACACCCATGACATATTCATAAGAATTCCCATTCATATCATAAACACCACTTACATTTCCAGTCGTACTGGCAAATCCTAAAGTACTCACATCATTCCATGGACGTGTCACACGATAATCCGTTCCACACTCATTACAAGCAGCCAAAGTATCTCCACTACAAGGAATATTTGTTCCAGTATAACCAATCGTTGGAGCATTCACCGCTGCATATCCAGTCATATGTGTACTATAATTGTTATAACCAACTTCACTACAATTCGTTAGGGACGTACATCTTCCATAGATGCTTTGAGTTAAATAAGCAGCTGCTCCCCACTCTGTATTTTTCATCATATGACTATCTAAATTTCGTTTGTAATCATAAACACTATAAAATGCATTCGCTACTTGTATTCCTCTCCATGAATTGACACTTGGTTTAATTTGAAGAGCATTGGGATTGATTTCATTATGTTCTGCAGTTTCTTTAGATGTAGACCCTTGATATCCAGTTTCAAATTTTCCTACCCACATTCCTTTTATTCCTTCAAAGCCATCTACAAAAGCTGGGTGTGTCATCCACTTTCCAACAGT
>CANQAU010000028.1 GCA_947588935.1 uncultured Bacilli bacterium | reverse complement strand
TATACCCCGTCAACCAAAATACATTTACTTTTTAGTTTATAACACTAATATTATCACATTTTACTCATTATTTCTAGTAATCTCTTTCCTTTTGTCAAATTAAAAGAACTTATTTTTTAAGTTCTTCCTTGATTTTTTCTAGTTCTTCTTTTGTAAGTTCCAAAGCATCCATAATAAACTCATCTGTTAGATTTCTTTTTAGAAGATTTTGGACAACTCTTTTTTGATTATCCTGAACAGCTTGTTTGTTTGCCTCCTCTACTTTCTTATCGATTATATCTGCAAGTAACTCCGGTTTTGTTTCATAGATTTCTTGCATAAGTGATCTTTCATATTGATCATAGTCAATATAAAGTAAATCATCATATTCTTCATTTAATGTATCTAGTTTTTTTTCCACACTTTTCATCATCCCACTCTCCTTATACATCTGACTTCTTTGTTTATCATTTTCACATACAAACAAGTACAACAGCCATTTTAAATCCTTTTCATTTAACTTTCTAACCTCAGTATAATCCATTTTTTGTAGCACGTCTAGGCTGATATCATAGATTTCTAGTAAACTTCCTTCTCTTCGAATGTGATATTTCTCTTCCATCATTACACTATGATAAATAAATTCTCCTTGTTTATAGATATCATAGTTATTCAAATTAATTTGATATATCGGTAAGATTTTTTGATATTTCTCTCCTCGTTTACTTTGTCTTAATAATAACTGAGCAATGTAAATATTATTTTTGACTTTTCCCATTCGATACTCACGATAATTAATCTCAATATTTGCATAATATTTCTCTGTTTTCGCTATTACATCTCCTCTTTGTTGTTTTACTTTTTTATCCACTCCAATTTCTGGATGAACAATTACTAGTGTTTTTAAAACTTCCTCTTTATCGAGTTGTAATACTGCAGCAATGATACTTGCTAGATATTCTCTACATTCTTCATCATTTAATAACTTTACTGCAAAGATATCTTTTAAATACTTATTTTCTTTGGTTTCTACCTTAATGAGAAACATCTCCTTTCTTTTTTGAAAGAATCTCTTCTTCTATTATTACTATTAAAGAAAGTTTCTCGATTTCCTTTTTTTTCATTAAAATTTTTCCAAAAAAAATCACTACATGGTAGTGACTTTTTCTACTTTTAAGTAAGTTTCTTCGCCGTTTAGATCAACACTTTCTGTTAAGTTATCTGCTTTTTTGATTTCGGTTGCTAAGGTTTCTTCTTTAATATATGGTTCAAACATGGCAATCGCACGTTCCATTTTTTCGGTTCCTTGATAAGAAAGAATGATTCGATCTACTACTTCAAATTCTTGATTTTTTCTCATATTTTGAACTTTTGAAACTAATTCTCTAGCAAGTCCTTCTAAAATCAATTCTTCGGTACGTTCGGTATTTAAAATAACAAAGGTATTTTGATCCATGGATACATCAAAGCCTTCTTTGGCATTAATACGAATTTCTACCATTTCTGGCGTTACTTTTAATGGTTCTTGTTGAACCGTAATGGTAATACTTTCTTCTTTCTGAAGTGCTTCTTTTTCTTCTTCACTTAAATTTTCCAAAGCATTTTGGAAATCTTTCATTTTTGATCCAAGTGTTTTGCCAACAACTTTAAAGTTTGGTTTGATGATAAATTCCATGTAAGTTCCTAAATCTTTTACAAAACTTACTTTTTTAACATTTAACTCCTCTTCAATTAGTGGTGTTAAGTTTTTAATTTTCTCTTTGATTCGATCATCTAAAAGTGCTTCTTGTAATGGTTCACGAACTTTAATTTTTACTTCTTCCCGAATATTTCTACCAATACTGATGATATTTCTAACGAGATCCATCTTTTCTTCTAACTCATCATTCTTTAGGGATTCTTCACAAACTGGATAATCACTTAAGTGAACACTCTTTTCACCGGTTAAGTTGCGATAAATTTCTTCACTAATAAATGGTGTAATTGGTGCAATTAATTTCGAAATTCCAACTAATATTTCGTAAGTTGTCATATAAACTGCTTTTTTTGAGTCATCGAGTGTGGAAGCCCAGAAACGTTTTCGATTACGACGAATATACCAATTGGATAAGTCTTCTGAAACAAAATTGGTGATGGCTCTTACTACTTTATTTAAATCGTATTCTTCAAAAGAATTGGTTACATATTCCACTAAATGATTATATTTCGATAATAACCATAAATCAATTTCTTCTCTTTTTTCATATGGAATTTGACATTCTTGAATATTTATTTCATCGGTGTTAGCATACATCGCAAAGAAGTTATAGGTATTTTTTAATGGATTTAAGAATTTGGAATATACCTCTTTTAGTCCTTTTGTGTCAAAGCGAAGTGGAGTCCAAACAGGAGAGACGTATGGAAGATAGAATCTGGTTACATCTGCACCGTATTCTTTCATGGTGCTGAATGGTTCGACAATGTTTCCTTTGCTCTTACTCATTTTCTTTCCTTCGGCATCTAAGATGAGTTCATTTACTAAAACGCTTTTAAATGGTGAGCAGCCTTTTACAAAGGTTGAGATTACAAGAAGGGTGTAAAACCATCCTCTTGTTTGATCGATTCCTTCACAGATAAAGTCTGCTGGAAATTGGCTTTCAAATAATTCTTGATTTTCAAATGGATAATGATATTGTGCAAATGGCATTGATCCAGAATCAAACCAACAATCAATCACATCTTTTACACGAGTCATTTCTTGGCCGCATTTTGGGCATTTTAATTTGATTTCATCAACAAATGGACGATGAAGTTCTACGGTTTTTTCATCAATTTCGGTAGTAGCAAGTTCTTTTAATTCTTTTCTAGAACCCACCATAATTTCATGTCCGCAAGCACATTTCCACAATGGGAGTGGTGTTCCCCAATAACGGTTTCTTGAAATCGCCCAGTCTTTTAATTCTTCTAGCCAATTACCAAATCGTTTTTCACCTACATAACTTGGAACCCAGGTTACGCTTTCATTGGCTTTGATAATTTTATCTTTAAATTTGGTTGTTTCAATGTAATAACTTGGTTTTGAATAATAAATGAGTGGTGTATTACATCTCCAGCAATGTGGGTAGTTATGGGTAATGCGTTGTTTTTTAAATAGTTTATCATTTTCTTTTAAGTAGGCGATGACTTCTTTATCTGCATCAAAGACGAACATACCTTTCCATAAACCTTCTTTGAATTTACCATCTTCTCCTACAGGATTTAGGTATGGAAGTTGATATTTCTTTCCAACTTTGGCATCATCTTCTCCAAAAGCGGGCGCAATATGAACGATACCAGTTCCAGAGTCCATGGTTACATATTCATCACAAGTGACATAAAAGGCTTTTTTATCTACTTGAAGAGATGGGATGAGTTGTTCATATTCTTGATATTCCAAATCTTTTCCTTTGTACGTTTCCAATACTTGATAATCCTCTAAAATCGTTGGAGCCAGTTTTTCTGCTAAAATGAATTTGTTGCCACGTGATTCTACTAAGATATAATTTTCATTTGGATTTACACACAATGCAACATTGGAAATTAATGTCCATGGAGTCGTTGTCCAAACAAGGAAGTAGACGTCACTATCTTTTTTCTTCATTGGTACAAATACGGTATCTACTGGAATTTCTTTATATCCTTGAGCGACTTCGTGAGAAGCAAGACCGGTCCCACAACGAGGACAGTATGGTAAAATTTTACTACCTAAATAGAAATAGCCTTGTTCATGAAATTGTTTTAAGATCCACCATTCGGTTTCGATATAGTCATTTTGATATGTGACATAAGGATTTTTCAAGTCGATAAATTGCCCCATTTTGCTTGTTAAATCCGCAAATGTTTTTTCGTTTTCCCAAACACTTTTCCGACATTCTTCATTAAATTTTTCAATGCCATATGCTTCGATATCGTTTTTACTATTGAACCCTAATTTTTTTTCAACTTGTAATTCTACTGGTAACCCATGAGTATCCCAACCAATTTTACGAATGACTTTATAGCCTTTCATGGTTTTGTACTTACAAAATGTATCTTTTAAAAATTTGGCAAGCATGTGATGAAGTCCTGGATGACCGTTAGCAGTTGCAGGTCCATCATAGAAAACCCATGTAGGAGCTGACGCACGATTTTCAATGGTTTCTTTTAAGATATCATCGACACTATTCCAAGATGCTAAAATCTTTTCTTCGGTTTCACTCACCGGTTTGTTTTCTAATAATTTGTATTTCTTCATAAAATTTCCTCCCTAACAAAAAAAGATGATACCCGCAAAGGACGAATGATTTCGTGGTACCACCTTTTTTTATGCTCTTTTTGATAACGCAGAACTCTGCGAAGAAAAACTTACTTTTTATTTCAGTTTTTTAGCTCCCAAGTGATTTTCATAATCCCTCATTTGTCTATTTTCACCTACTTAGACTCTCTTCTTAAAACTTGGCATTATTACTCTCTTGTTCATCGCCTTAATAGTTTCATTATAGGTATGGCATTTCAAAATGTCAATATGAATTTGCTTATCTTAACGGTTCTTTTTCTCAAATAAATACTCATAAATCTCTTGATAATGACTTACTTCAATAATCTGAAGATTTTCTGTTAGGAAATCCGGTATTTCTTTTAAATCATTATGATTTTTCTTAGGAATAAACACCGTTTTGATTTTTTCATTATATGCCCCAATTAATTTTTCTTTCAATCCTCCGATGGGTAAGACATCTCCTCTTAAAGACATTTCTCCTGTCATGGCGACATCGGAAGAGATACTTTCTTTTTTGATGAGACTGATGATGGATGTGGTAATGGTGACGCCAGCGGATGGTCCATCTTTTGGAATGGCTCCTTCTAGGGCGTGCAAGTGAATGTCTTTGGTTTTAAAGTAGTAATCGTTTATTTTTAAATCATCTGTGTGCGATTTAATATAGGCAAGTGCGACATCAATACTTTCTTGCATTACTTTTCCAAGCGAGCCCGTGTAATTCATTTTGCCGGTTCCTTCAAATAAACATGCTTCAATGGGTAAAACCACTCCACCAACTGGTGTATATGCAAGTCCATATACGAGTCCTGGAACCATTTTTTTAGCAATATTGTCTTCGGTGAATTTTGGCTCTTTTAAGTATTCTATGACATCTTTTTTCGTAACATTCTTTTTCATTGGCAGATTATTTTTCATACTTTCGGTAATTATTTTTCGAACAATGGTTGCTAAAATCCGCTCTAGTTCACGTACTCCAGCTTCTTTGGTATATGATTTAATAATAAATTCGATAATGGATTCACTAAATTTTATTTCATTTGGTTTACAGGCATGTTCTTCTAAGATATTGGGTATCAAATGTTGTTTGGCAATATCTACTTTTTCAAATAACGTATAGCTCGCTAGATTGATGATTTCTAAGCGATCTTTTAATTCCACTGGGATATTGTATTCATTATTGGCAGTTAAAATAAAGAATACTTGTGATAAGTCAAAGGGTTCTTCAATGTAATTATCGGCGAACATTGCATTTTGTTCTGGATCTAGGATGTCTAAAAGAACACTTGCAGGATCTCCTTTAAAATCATTGACCATTTTATCGACTTCATCAATTAAGAACAATGGATTTTTTGTGCCACATTTTTTTAATCCTTGGATAATTTTTCCAGGAGAAGATCCAATATACGTTTTTCGATGGCCATTTAATTCTGTGCTATCATTGAGTCCTCCGACTGATATCTTGTAAAACTCTTTGTGTAAACTTTTGGCAATGGAAATAGCAATGGATGTTTTTCCAACTCCAGGAGGACCGACAAGACATAGAATAGGACTTTTCATTTCTTTATTTCTTTGCTTGATTGCGACATACTCAACTACTCGATTTTTTAAATCTTCTAAACCATAGTGAGTTTTATCTAATTCTTCTTTAATGGCTTTTAAATCCGTTGTATCTAACGAATATTCATTCCATGGTAAATTTAAAATCCAATCTAGATAATTTCGATACACAGAGGCATCGGGACTTTGGTCGGGTGTCAATTCAAACTTCTTAATTTCATGGGCAATTTTATCATGAGTCTTTGGATTTAATTGTAAGGAATTTAAACGTTTTTTAAATTCTTCGACTTCTAATTTGGTTTCGTCTTCTTCTCCTAGTTCTTTTTCAATTTCACGTATTTTTTCTCGAAGAATAAATTCTTTTTGATTCTCTTCTAAACTTTTTCTTAAATCATTTTCGATTTTGTTATCAATTTTAATCGCTTGGAGTTCGATTTCTAAGTCGTGTAATAAATTTTCAGCTCGAATCAGAGAACTGGTTTCTTCCATGTAAGCAATCTTTTTTTCTAGTGTTAAAGGTAGAAACGTAGAAATCATATCGGTTAGAATACTTAGTGATTCTACTTGTTCACAAGCCGATAAAATGCTATTGGAAATATTGGGACTGGCTTTAATAAATTTTTTGATATTGGTCACTAATTTTCTTTTATAAGCAAGTTCTTCGGCTTCGTTGGTGATGTTTTCGACAATCTCTTCGTAATGACATTTTAAGATATCGCTTGGATCTTCACTAAAATACTTTGATATCTTAATGCGACGAAGTCCTAGTAACTTTGTACGAATATGACCGTTTGGAAGATTGATAATGCTTGCTAACTTTGCGACTACACCAATGCTTGGTAAATCGTCAACATCCGGAATTTCTTCTAGTTCATTTTTCGGACAAACAATTAACACTTCTTTATTATATCGATTTACTGCCATATTGATAATTTCTGCAGAAACCGTATTATTTAGTTCTAGTTTTACTTCTTGATTTGGGAGTAAGATGAGTTGTTTTAGTAACATCACAGGTAAGGTTTTCATTTAATCCCTCCTTTGTAAAACCGATGCTTTTTATTATAGACATCCCTTACTCGATTGTAAATCTTTTTTACATTCTTTTGACAAGTTTTTTTCTAGAAAATTTTGGCACTTTTTATTTCATAAAAAAACTGGATTATTTTCCAGTTCTAATAATTTCCATTGCTTCCCGCATTTTCATATCATATTTGACAACTTCCAATGAACCATAAGCATCTAGAAGTTCTTTTTCGGTAATTCCATAATTTTCTGCCATTTCTTTGGCTTTGGCTTTTACTTCTTTTTCGGTAAAGTCAATTTTTTCTTGTTCTGCTACTTCTTCTAGTAAATAACGATATTTTATACGTTTGATTGCTTCTGGACGCATTTGTTCATGAAGTTTTTCGTGGTCAATTCCCGTAAATTGTGTATATTGTTCTAATGATAAGCCTTGCATTTTTAATTGTTCTTCAAATTGATGGATCATCCGATGTACTTCATCATCGATAATTTCTTCATTGAGTTCGACTTTCATGTTTGATGCTGCTTTTTCAAGACATTGATCTAAATATAAATCGTCAATTTCTCTTTCTTTTCTTTCTTTGATTACTTTTTCGACTTCTTTCATCAATTCTTCTTTATTGGTAACTTTTTCATATCCTAAGTCAGCAAAGAAATCTTTATCAATTTCAGGTAAAACACGTGTTTTGATTTCCATGACTTCGACATCAAATTTCACGTCTTTTCCACCAAGGTCTTTGGCATAGTCTTTTGGAAATTGTAATTCCAAGGTTTTTTTATCCCCTTTTTTTAAACCGATAAGGCCGCTTTCAAATCCTGGAATAAAGGTATTTGATCCGATTTCCAATGGAAAATTTTGACCGCTGCCACCTTCTAATTCTTTTCCATCTACAAATCCTTTGAAGTTGATGATGGCTGTATCTTTTTCTTCAATTTTTGCAGAAGCGTCTTTTTCTTTAATTTCTGCAAATTTTGTCCGAAGGTTTTCAATTTCCGTATTGATTTCTTCTTTAGTTACTTTAGCAGTTTCTTTTTTGATTTTTAAATCTTTATATTCTCCTAATTTTACTTCTGGTTTGGTGATGATGGTGAAAGTAAAAGTTACCGCGTTTTGATCAATGGTTTTCACATCTACTTTTGGTTCAATAACCGGAATTAATTTACTTTCTTCCATACATTTTTTATATGCATTGTCGATTGAAAAGTCAATGGCATCCATATAAAGTGATTCGATTCCAAATTTCTTTATATAGACTTCTTTTGGAGCGGTTCCTTTGCGAAAACCATCGATTTTTACTTCTTTGTTTTTCTTTTTAAATGCTTTATCTAGGCAAGATTCCCATTCTTTTCCTTCGATTTTGATTTCTTTTACATGTACATTTTTCATACTTTATTTCCTTTCCAATGCTCATGACTTTTTTATGCAAGTGCTTTAATGTGTACTTTAAATGATCCATCTGGACTTTCGACTTCGATGTCTTCTCCAACTTTTCGACCAAGAATAGCACGACCAATTGGCGATTCATTCGAAATTTTATTATCAAATGGATCTGCTTCTAGAGAACCGACAATTTTATAGGTATCTTCTTCTCCATCATCGTAAACAATTGTAACGGTTGATCCCACATTGACAATGTCTGAACTCGTTTGTTCAGCAATGGTACAATGCTCTAATTTATATTCTAATTCTTTAATTCTTGCTTCTAATTTGGCTTGGGCATCTCTAGCTGCATCGTAATCTGAATTTTCTGATAAGTCTCCTTGTGCTCTTGCTTCTTTTAATTCTTTGATAATTTGCGGACGTGTTACCGTTTTTAATTCATTTAATTCTGTTTCAAGTTCAAGATAACCCTCCGCTGTAAGCATTATTTTTTCGTTTTCTTTCATTTTGAATCACATCCTTAAAAATATACTTTTAAAGGATACTACACATAGTTTTTTTTGTCAAACATTTTTATCCTCATCATGTCAAACTCTTGTAAATTGGCGTCAACTGGAATTTTGACAAGCATTCCGGGATGATTGGCAGTTGTGATTGGTGTATTCTCCTCGTCATATATTGTACTCAGTGTCATACTAAAAGTTTCCAAATTTGGTCCAAAAAATTCGACCGTATCTCCAATATGAAAAATATTTCTTTCTTCAACGGTTACCATTTTCTTTTCGGTATCATAACTTTTGACTAATCCTAAAAAATCTTGATTGGAAACTTCATCTCTTCCTAAGAAGTACTGTTCTTTTTCAGTTGGTAAGTTTTCAAAAAATTGCGGTGTTGATTCGCGATTGGCACATCGATTTAAAACATCTCGTGCATAATTTTTTTCGCCTTCTGTGAGTTTATTTTCAAAAATTTTATCAAGCAAACGGCGATAGGTTAAAATGACAGTTGCAATATAATAAATCCCGCGCATTCTTCCTTCGACTTTAAAAGAATTGACGCCAATATCAATCATTTCTTTAATATGGGTAATCATATTTAAATCTTTACTGGTCATGGAAAAGGGCTGTTCTTGTCCTTCTGTATCAAATTCCCAACGACAAATCTGCGCACAACCTCCTCGATTGGCATCTCGATTGGTACAATAATTTGAAAGAACACAACGTCCACTAATCGATGTACACATTGCTCCATGAACAAAGCATTCTAGTTCTAGTCCTGTAGCGGTTTTGATTCTTTCAATATCTTTTTTGGAAGCTTCTCTGGCTAAAACAATTCTTGTGACTCCTAGATTTTTATAAAATTCAGCAGCACCTTCATTTAAAACACTACTTTGTGTCGAAAGATGAAGTTCAAAAGAGGCATGAATTTTTTTGGCGATGGATAATACGACAATATCACTGGCAATGATGGCATCAATTTTGATTTCATCTAATTTTTTTAAATAGTTTTCTAAACCTTCGAGGTCTTGATTATGAAAGACGATGTTGACTGTTACATAGACTTTTTTCTGTAATTGATGGGCAAATTCTGTGGCCGCTTTGATTTCCTCTAATGAAAAATTTTTGGCATTGGCACGTAATGAATAATCTTGTCCACCAAAATATACGGCATCTGCTCCATAGAGTAAAGCAATTTTTAATTTTTCAAAATCACCAGCAGGTGCTAAAAGTTCAACTTTATTCACGTGGCACCTCCTTAATTTTATAGATGGTTGGTCGATAAAGAAATCCTTGATCTTCTTTTTCGTTTCTCGTTTCTTCTTTTTGAATTAACGATTGAATGATTTTGATTTGTTCTTCTTTTGATAAAAACAATGGATTGATTAAATAAAATTTTATTTTGGTATCATCTATATGATAGGTTCCTTTATAATACTTTTCATTATATAAAACGGTTCCATATTCATTTTCTACTGCACAAAAAGCATTGTTTGTTATTTTTTCTTTTAATGTTAATGGATTTTTATATGGAAGAGAGAAAGCGGTGCTGAAATTTTTTAATAATGTTCTTCTTGAATACATCACGGGAACGAGTCCATATAACATGTACACGAGTGGTTTATTACAATTTTTTAAAATTTCTTGAATTTCGTTTTCCGTGATATCTGTACTTATGACGATACTATCCACAAACTTGAGATTTTCATTAATGCTTTCATAATTGGTTGCAAAATGGGTTTGATAAAGAATCCGTTCTTGTGGTAATTTTAATTTTTCTAACAATGTGATGAGACCTAAGTCTTCAAAGACAATTCCTTTGATTGTCGATGGCAGCGATATGAAAAGACGCTCTAAATTTTGATAGCTGTCGGTATCTAGCATGCGATTGATATACAAATATCCATTTTCGGGAATTTCATCGATGGAAAACGAATGAAAAAATCCTACGCAATAGTCTTTTAATGGAAAAAGAAAGTTAGTGATTCTAGCTTCCTTTAGTGTTTTTATTTGCTCTTTGTCTGTTACGATAACTAAAAACTTATTTGGATTCATTTTTTCTTTTACTGATTGATAGTCCGTCGCCAAGGTCATAGAACTTGGTTTCAAACTCTTCATTTTCCTTTAAAAATTCAATATATTTTTCGATTTTTTCGACTAATCCTCTAAGATTTTTGCTATCAATACTTGCACTTTTTCCAACGTATCCATGAAATTTTAAATTATCGGTAATAATCACTCCATTTGGTTCTAAGAAATATTTAAATTTTTCAAAAAATTTTGTATATTGTCCTTTGGCGGCATCGATAAAAATTAAATCGTATGTTACATCGCTTAAATTGACTTCTAATGCATCTTGGAAGACAACATTAATTTTTTTATCTAATCCGGCTTTTTTGACATTTTTAAGGCATTCCATATATCTGGTTTCATCACGTTCAATGGTTGTGACTTTGGTCTCCTGATTACTAGATGCCATTAAAATGGCTGAATACCCTATTGCACTTCCGATTTCTAATATATTTTTAATATTGTTGGCTTTTATAAATTTCATAATAAAAGCGATACTTTCTTTTTCGATGATTGGAACATTTTTTTCTTTGGCATAATTTTCCATCTCGAGTAATAATTCTTTCATAACCTCACCCTATTTCTTTTTGTACTTGAACGTGTTCTTCATACGTCTCGGTAAAATATACTTGACCGGTTTTCACGTCTGCAAAAAAGTACAAATAGTTGGTATCACTTGGATTTAATACTGCTTGAATGCTCATTTTGGAAGGATTGCAAATTGGTCCGATCGGCAATTTTCCGGCCATGGATGCATTCATTTCACTGGTGTTATATGCGCTGTTGGTTTTTAAATCGCTCAATGTTAGTCCTTCACCCATTTTTTTTCTTACTGCATAGTAGGTGGTAACGTCCATTCCTAATCCCATGTTTTGATTTATTCTTTTATATATTACTTGACTGACTTTTTGACGGTCGATGTCGCTTACCGCTTCTAATTCCACAATGGATGCCATGGAAAGAATCTCGTGAACGGTATATCCGGATGTTTCAATCTGTTCTTTTAATTCGGTTAATTTTGTTTCGGTATGATTTAAAATACCGGTGATGATACTTTCTAAATCGCTGTGTTCTGTAAATTCATACGTATCTGGAAATAAGTACCCTTCTAGTGGATAGTATAATTCTGGATTTAAAATTTCATCTGTTAAAAACCAGTATTTCTCGATAAGACTTTGCAAAAAAGTTTGATTGCTTAATTTATTTAAAATCTCACTTTCATTCATTTGAAATGCATTGGCAATCGTTTGAACATATTCATCTAATCTTCTTCCTTCATAAAGGGTGATTTTTACATTACTGTTTTTGATTTCCCCCCTCTGAAATTTCTGCAATATTTCCGTCGGTGTCATACTTGCTTTTAATTCATATGTGCCGGCTTGCAAATTCATGTTACTGTGAAAAAACAAATAGGCTTTTAACGCTAAAGAACTTTTAATTAGTCCTTGCTCTTGTAATTGATCGGCGAGTGTTAATTTGGATACACCCGAACTCAATGTAAAAATATGAATGGTTTCATCGCTTGATTTGGATTGCATTTGCGAAAAATAAAATCCTCCCGCAAAGATGAATACACAAATAAATGTTACCACGCCCCCAATAACGGCTTTTTTCTTCATGTTAGATACTTGCTTCCTCCAATTTGTTTAAAATTGCTTCGATGGTATTCCATTCTGCTTCGGTTTCAATTGGAAATAAATTCATATTATTTCCGCTTGGATCATAAGAATTGGCATATACTTTTAAGGAACCACTTTCATCTTTTGTATTATCGGTATAAACGATATAACTTTTCTTTGTCTGTTCTGAATCAAAAGTAAATAATACTTCACATTCTACTTCTGTTCCGCTGGCATTTTTGATTGTAAACACACTATTTTTATTTGGATTCTCGTTCATTTTTTATCCTTCTTTCCATCAAGAATGTATCTAAGATAACAGCGGCAGCTACATTATCTACTACTTTCTTTCTTTTTATTCTTTTCATATCTGTACTTAATAAAATTTTTTCGGCTTCTTTGCTAGAAAGACGTTCATCTACTAAATGAATTTTCTGTGGGTAATTTTCTAACATTTTTTGAAAGGTTTGCGTTCGCTTTGCAGCAAAACCAAGTGAATTATTCATATTTTTGGGAAGCCCCAATACTAAATCTGTAATTTCTTTTTCTTTAATGATTTCTTGTAATTTTGCAAGAATACTTTCATAGTCATTTTCTTTAAAATGAAGTGTTACCAGTGGACTTGCGATGGTATTGGTACGATCGCTAATGGCAATTCCTAAGGTTTTTGTTCCTAAATCTAATCCTAAGTATCGCATTATTTCATAAATTCTTCCAAAAGGCAAGCGATGATATCCGCACGATTTAATTCTACCATTTTTTCTCGTGCTTCTTGAAAATTCGAAATATATTCAACATCTCCGCTCATCAAATATCCGGTGATTTGATTTTTGGCATTGTATCCTTTGGCTTTCAAACTTTCACTGACTTCGATCAAGGTATTTTTGATTGCTTCCTTTTTGACATCTTGAAGATTAAATAAATTGTTTGATTCTTCCATAATTCACCTCGTTTAAGTACATGGTTATTTTATCAAACTATTGCTTATAATACAAGTATTACCCATTATTCCTCGTCTTTGGGAACAATCTTCAACGTGAGATTTAAGGGCTCTAATATTTTTAATATGGTATTTAATTGTGGGGACATATCACCTTGTTCAATTTTTGCAAGAGATGGCTGTGACATATTTATAATCGCGCATAAGCCGCGTTGTGTTAATCCTTTCTTTTTTCGTTCAAGGGCGATTTCTTTTAAAAGTTCAATTTCTTTTTTTTCTAATTCATTCAACATTTGTTTCACCTTTTTCATTATAACAAAAGTGAAGAATTTTGTTTGTATTTTCTTTTGTAAAACGCTATAATAATTTTTTTAAGAGGGATACTATGAAAATCACGACGGATGTTTCAGAATTTTTAAGATTGTTACTTTTGGCACAGGAAGATTGTATTGATGCAATCCTTCATCACAAGATGATTAAACCTGCCGATTTAGAATACAAGCAGCTTGATATTTCGCTTCGCGTTTTAATTTATCAACTTCTTTGGGAAATGGATTTTGATACGCTTTATTGCCGTGCTTCTACTTTATCTTATTATCTTCCCCGCTTCATTGGACAAATTCCGGGAATTCGAATTGTCTTATGTGCACTTCAAAGTATGATGCATTATTTAGAGTGTATCATGTATTGTCAGGCGTATGCAGATTTCTATTATGTTCTTCGAAATCGTCTTTCTCTTTCTTGTGTCGATGATTTCTTTTTTAAGGGTTCCTTTTCTTTAGAGGATGTTTTAGGAATTGATTGTTATCAAAATCTTCTTTTTTCATTGATGCAGGATCAAGAAAGTTTTTTAAATACACTTTATGAAGCGATGGATCAAGAATCTACTGATGCTCGGTATCAACTTGCTCGTGACTGCAATCGGTTTTGGCTTTCGGATCGACAAACGATCCTTCTTCCTTTGCAAGAAGTCATCTCTTGTAACCAAAATTCCGATTTTGTTTTTTATAAAAAAATTTATACTTCTGTCCTTTCCTATTTAACCCAAGAAAAAAAGCAAAAAGAACCTTGTACTACCGATATTGAAAAATATATTGCACGCCTTTATACTCACAATCCAAAGCCTAAGAAAACAAAAAGTAGGAAACGTGTTCCTACTGATTATGAATATTTAGGGAGTATGTTCTAAAACGGCTTTGATTCTTCGAATTCCAGCACTGGATGCTTCTTCTTTGGTGATTTTAAATTTTCCTAATTCTTTGGTGTGGGTTACGTGAGGTCCGCCACAAATTTCTTTGGAAACATCGCCGATTTGATAAACATTGACGATGTCTGGATATTTTTCAATAAACATTGCTTCGGCCCCCATGCTTAGTGCTTCTTGTTTGGTCATTTGCGTTTTGGTTACCGGAAGATCTTCTAAGATCCATTTGTTTACCAAATCTTCTACTTTTCTTTTTTCTTCTTCGCTTAATTTATGGTCACAATTAAAATCAAAACGCATTCTCTCTTCGGTAATATTGCTTCCTCTTTGATGGGTATCTATTCCCAGTACTTGTTTTAGGGCTGCATTTAATAGGTGCGTTGCCGTATGATATTTGGTTTCGATTTCTCCGTTTCCAGCTAATCCTCCTTTGAATTTTCCCTTGGATGCAGTTCGGGATTTTTCTTGGTGTTCGTGCATTTTTTCTTGAAATCCTTTTTCATCGACCGGAATGTTTTTTTCTTTGGCTAGTTCTACAGTTAATTCAATTGGGAAGCCATATGTATCATATAAATGGAAAGCTGTTTGTCCATCAATTTGCTGTGTTTTTTCAATGACTTTGTCAAATTCTTTGAGTCCTTTTTCTAATGTATGAGCAAATTTATTTTTTTCATCTTTTAAAACTTGAAGTACGGTTTGACGATTGTCTTTGATTTCTTGATAATAGGTTTCGTATTGATCCATAATGGTACATGCAATTTGTTCATCCCAATTTGATTCTAAATCAATTCCTAATTTTTTAGCATAGCGAATGGCACGACGAATGAGTCTTCTTAAAATATATCCTTGATCGGTATTACTTGGACGAATTCCGACATTATCGGCAGCGATAAAAACACTGGTACGAATGTGATCGGCAATGATGCGCATTTCCGTTTCGTTTCCTTGATAGGGTTTTTGTGCTACTTTTTCGATGCAAGCAATTATTGGCTTCCACACGGAAGAAGCATAGTTATCATTTACGTTTTCAACGACCGAAACGATTCGTTCGTAACCCATTCCGGTATCGACATTTTTGTGCGGAAGGGGTTCAATGGTTCCATCTTCTAAGCGATTAAATTCCATAAAAACATTATTCCAAATTTCTACCCATCGCTCATCTTCTGGATTAAACACTTCAGGAACTTCTTCTTCACTTCTCCAGTAGAAAATTTCGGTATCGGTTCCACAAGGTCCTATACTACCAGCTGCCCAGAAATTATCATGAATTCCTAAATAAGCAATGTGTTTTTCAGAAATGCCTAATGATTTCCAAATTGTAGCACTTTCTTCATCTCTTGGAATGTTTTCTTCTCCTTTAAAGACCGTAATGGCTAAACGATTTTGGGGAATATGCAATACTTTTGTTAAAAATTCATAACTATAAGCGATACTTTCTTTTTTAAAATAATCTCCTAAACTCCAATTTCCTAACATTTCAAAGAATGTGTGATGGGTTTTATCTCCAACGGAATCTAAATCCGTCAGACGAATGCATTTTTGGTAATCGCACAATCTTGTTCCGCTTGGATGTGGTTCTCCCATTAAGTATGGAATTAGTGGTTGCATACCAGCTGTATTAAACAAAACGGATGGATCGTTTTCGGGGACAACGGGTGCAGATGGAATTTGCACATGTCCTTTTGATTTGAAAAAATTAATATATAAATCTTTGATATTCATTTCTTTACTTCCCTTCTTCGATTTGATTTATAATCTCTTGTAATTTTTGTTCTAACAAATTTCGATCATCGTTGACGATGATGTAATCAAATTCGTGATAATCATCTAAGGCATGTTCCGTTTCATGCTCACTTTCTTCTTTGGTTAAATTATAATTGCCATGTTCATTAATGACATACAAGGAATATACGTTTGGATATTCTTTTTTTATCGATTCCATTTCATTTGGAAAGCGCACATCGGTAATGACTACATTATCAAAAAACTTTTCATAAATTTGGATATCTTGCAACATTCGATCAATTAAGAAGGTGGGATGTCCCATATTTTTTCGAATATAGGAACCAAATTCTTGC
>CANQAU010000027.1 GCA_947588935.1 uncultured Bacilli bacterium | reverse complement strand
CGATTTAAAACAATTTTCTTATCTTTTAACTTTTCAAAAGCCCGACGATCTTTTCTAATTAATTTATTTAATTTAATAAGTCCTGGTTCAATTAAATAAATCACTTCATGACACTCGTTTTCAGGACCACTATCATTTAAATCAACAAGAATGACCTCGTGTTCATTATGACTCGTCAAAAAACTAGGTAAATCAATCGCCGTCGTATGAAATAAGGTTTTATCATTCAAATACATAAAATCATTTTGATCGACTTCAACGGCAATGACATCGTAATTACTAGAAAGTTGTTTTTTTAATAAATAAGTAAACGTCGTACTACCAGCATGCTCAGTAACATTTTTAATTCCGATAATTCGTACGGGAACACCACTTCCCGAATCATGATGTCCTTTATCTTCCGAATCTGTAAATGACGTTGGAGCCATAGCTCCTACATCATTTAATTGATGATAAGACGCCACATCTTTATAAGTATTCGGATTATCAATTAAGAATTTGACGGCATCAATATTGCGGGTAAAATTATAAATTCCCATAGATACCAACTGTGATAAATAACGAGGACTATTGACAATCTCCGAATCATCCAAAAGCAAAATAATTTTACTCATGTCCATATTGACAGACAACTCTTGAATTTTAGAAATATTTTGATAATCTTCAATAGCTGTAATATCCAAAATCATTTTATTATAATAAAAATTATTAAAAATATTGACCAAATCATCCACGGTATAAACGCCATTGATACTCTTAATCACATCAATATCAAGAGTAGCAAGTAATGATTGATATTTATTTGATACGATAACGTTCATAAATCCTCCTATTCTGCCCGATAACGACTAATTAAATCATCTTGTGACCAATTAATATCAACGGTCTTTCCACCCGCCCGGAAAGTGAAAATATCGCCAACAACTGGTAAATTAAACTGGAAAAAGACTTCTACTTCATAATATGCACGATCAGGAAATGAATAATTACTGGTATCCATTTTTCGAATACAATAATAATACTTCGTTCCCGCTTGAGCTTCATCAATCGATGTACTATTTAAGTTTTTCACCCCATAAGATCCTTCTTCACAACTACTCATGGTATGATAGCCTTGATAAACTAAATAATTATTTATGATGGAGATACTTCCTTGTTCATCCGTCGTAGCCCCTTCATATTTTTCAATAATCGATATCAATTCATTTTTGATTTTAAAAGCTTTTGTATAATTGATACTTAAAGCCAAAAAAGCAACAAATATTAACATAAAAACAATCACCAGTTGCAAGATCCAAGTTGATCCAATCGACTCTCTCATTTCTCCACACCCTTACTTAACAACCTTCACGGGTTGTGCTAAGCACTTTGGTATCTCCCGTTAAACGAAATTGAAATAAATCTTGGAATATTGGCAAATCCAGTTGATAAAAAACAATAATTCGATAATACCGCATTTCTGGAAGTTCACAAGATTGCTGAGAAACAACACTTTCTGGCCAAACACTCACTTCAGCAATACAAAAAGAAGGATTCGTAGAATCCATTCTACCTTCCCGATTAAATCCATAATAATGTCCTACAATATTATTATTGTTATCATGAATATCACTAGGACATTTTCCTGTAGTTCGATAAGAATTAATTTGAATGCCATCCACAATTTCTGCTAATGCTCCGTAATCATCTTCGGCATTTGCATCCAAATCCATTCCCCCATACCGCTCAATAATTTCGATCATTTCACTCTTAACATTATATGCTTTGGAATGGTTAATAGAAAGACACATATACCCAGTAAAAAGCAAAATGAAAAAAATCACGATTTGAAATAACCATGTTCCACCAATTGCTTCTCTCACAATGTCTTCACCTCAAATCTATTAACCTTTCCAAACACATGTAAAGCTAGCTGAGTCATTTCCTTTAGAATCTCGATAGTAACATTGTACTCTTCCGTCACCATCTTCGTCTTTCTCACAAATAGCATCACTGCATTTGGTTTGACTGGCCATATTATTTCGAATAGCTGGCCAAATGACGGTAAAGAAAAAAACTCCCAAAGCAGCGACAAACGTAACAATAACAACCGTCATATTTAATTCTCCAGAAGCTTCTCTCATTTTACCCTCCCTTTATTTCCTATGATGCTGGTGCTTCATCGGCTGGATATGAACAAGTGATAGATTGTTCAGTACCATCTGCATCAATATAAGAACATTGACACTCCGCTTTAGAACCCTTTGTAGTACATGAAGTACAAGAAGCATTTGCACAATTTGTATTTCTCGTGATGGAAGTACGAATGCTTGGCCATACAAATGCATAAAAGAATGCTGCAACAGCTGCAATAGCAACAACTGTAACAACCGTCATATTTAATTCTCCAGTTGCTTCCTTCATAACAGTCCTCCTTTACTCTAAATATTATTATAACTTGAACAAGAAAAAATATCAATTTCTTCTTTACAAAATATTGCGTTTATCCCATCAACATCAAAACTGCTAAAATTAGTAAAACCATGACACCAAGTCCAGTAGCAATTAACATATGCATCGTTTTACCTTCCATTTTTTCAAGACGTTCACGATACTTAATCTCTCTGGCTTTCTGCTGTAAATTCGAAATGGTTTTAGAAAATGCTAGCAATTGCTCTTGTTTATGTTCTTGTCGTCCTAAACTTAAACGATATAATAAACGCATCATTCGCATCGAGTCACGTACAGGATATGTCTTTGCAAAATTCATATAAGGATCAATGCGATCATTACCTTCATTAATCTCATTAATAAGTTCTTGTAAACCATCTTTAAAAATAGCAGGGGCATCTTCAATCGATTTACCAAGAGCCACAGGGACCGTATAATGTTGAATCAAAATTTCCAATCCCTTCAAATAATGCGGTAACATAGCGTCAATTTCATGTAAATGAGCCTTATAATATTTTTTCAGCGTATTATAATCCAATTTAAAAATTAAATACCCACCAACAAAGCAAAAAACAATGGTAATGGCACTTAATTTACTAATGAAGAAAAAGACCAAAACCAAAATGGCAATCAATCCTTTTTTTACTCTTTGATTATAAAGAAAATCCGGATTCACCGCATCACCATAACGCGCTTTGACATAAAAGTCCCAATCGCTCTCTTTTAATTTTCGAAAATATACTTCATTATCTGCCACAAATCGCGTTGCACTAATTCTTCCTGTATAGTTTAGTAAGAATAAAATAATGAGTCCCAAAATTAAGATTTCAAAATACATAATTTATTCAACCCCCACATCTTCATAATAGAATTTCTCACCAGTAATCAGAAAATAACAATTAATAATAATAATACAATGTAGGATTAATTGAACATACCACATATCGAGCATTTCTATATAATTATCGGTTCCAAGCAAAAATTGCATCGCCATAACAAGTAAAAACAACGCTAAACCAAAGGTAACAAATCGTTTATGAAAGTCAGCTCGGTCAATCTGATCTCGATAGACACCTTCAACCAAAGCATCAATATCCATAGACATATTTTCAAGTGCTTCCCCAGAATCCTTCGCACCTTCTTTGGTAATCTGTAAAAACAATTGATTCATATTTTTTACCATATAATAAGGATATTTCTCATTAAAATAAGCAATTGATTCATCAATGGTACCATTTTGATAAGACATATCAATCATCGTTTTCACATCCGAAAGAACCGGATCTTCCAAAATTCCAGAATCTCGAACTCCCTCTAAAGACTTCACAAAACTCTGGGTCGTATTAAATTCCATAATAACGTTGGTCGTATAAATCTGCACCTGTTCAAAAATAAATTCACTATAAACCTTTTGACATCTTAAATACGCAAGATATGGAATAAAAGCAATGGCAATCAATGCATAAATGATTGAAATTAAAATATTATAAAAATATAAATAACTAATCCCACCAGCCGCCGCTGCAAAGATAATCACCTGCATCAAATATTGACGT
This sequence comes from uncultured Bacilli bacterium, assembly GCA_947588935.1. Lineage (GTDB taxonomy): Bacteria > Bacillota_I > Bacilli_A > RF39 > UBA660 > MGBC162267. The sequence continues at coordinate 12,733 of CANQAU010000027.1, read as the reverse complement.
GGTGTATACTCTTGCCCTAATTCCTTTGTCTTCGCACGTACTTCCTTAAAACTATAAGGAGCATATTTATTATACGCATTAGAAACTTGAGTAATGAAGAAACGATATACATTCTCTCCGTTATTTCTTCGATAAGAGATAACGAAAACAGCAATTATAATCAGAATGATCAGTTCCATAAAAAACCTCTTTCCTACAATGTTTCCATTGCTGTATTTTGTACTCCTTCTCCCCCTGAACGATTTTCCCCTAAATGAAAGATATCCTCTGGAAGTTCAACTCCCTGAATACCCAAATAATCTCTTAAATATTTTGTTGGATTGTTCATAACCAATTCACCGGTTAAATTTTTACGGAAAATGGTATTTACTTGTGGTTTATTATCATCATCAACATAAAACTCACAAACTTCCATAATTTCACGTTGAAAACGACCCAACTCTTTACTCATATATCCCTTTACATAAATTCCAATCTGAACATAGCGATGAATGGTTGTTAAAAATTGATCGACATCCAAATTAGACTCCAACAAACTAAACATACGAAGTGGAATCAAACTTGCTTTATCAGAGTGGATAGTGGAAATAATATGGTGTCCAGACGAAATACTATTTCGAACTGCCGTAACGGCTTCAGCACTACGAACCTCAGACAATAAGATCCAAATCGGATTCTGTCGCATACAAGTAACCAAAACTTCACTATAACTTGCAATATTATTCGTTTTCATAGCAACAATATCACGATGTGGAAAGATTTTATCCAAATGAAGTTCCAAAGTATCTTCAATCGTGATAATTTTTTCATTTTCCAAAGTATGACTTGCCAAATACTTAACTAGCTCCGTTTTACCAGAACCAGTTTCACCACTGACAATAATATTCGCATGACCTCTTACACAAGAAAGTAAGAAATCAAGTAAATCAGCCGAAACATACTTTTCATCCAATAATTTCTCACGATTTAAACGAATCTTCGCCGGCGTTTTACGAATAACGCAAGCAATCCCATTCGTTGCAATCGAATCATGAATAAAATTTAAACGAAGCTCAGCACTTTCAGCATCCAAGAAAGGATGAGCCATATTAAATGTTTTTCCCATGACATTTGCACATTGAAAAGCAAGTTTTTCCATTAATGCATTGTTAATATCTGGTCTCTCCACTTGATAAACACCTTTATCCAAAGTCTTCAACCATATTTGACCATTATTACTATAAGAAACATCGGTGATATTATCTTCTCTTAAAAAATCATTTAATGGTCCAAAATCAATCTGTGAAAACACAGCATCATTCATGTACTCATCCCCTTTCTTTACGAAATATTAACTTCCTGTAATCGTTGTATCATTCGGATTGCTATACGTAGTATCATCAAAAGTCACATCATCTGGTAAAGTAACAGCTTTTGATAAGATAAAGTCTCGAATATAAGAACTAGAAACTCTCGTCTCGCCAGGATTTTGTGTATAAGAAGCATTTCTTGGTACTGGGATAATCTCAACACTACTTCCCGTCATATATTTTGCTTTTTTAAGTAAACTAAACATATCATCTGGTACTGCAAAAACTAATACAGCTGGAATACGTGATTCAACAGATGTTTCAAAAACATGCTGACCTTGTGAATCACGAACATCCAATACTTCAATACTTTCAATTAACTTACCAAAAATAATTTTTCTTGATTCATCCAATCCTTTGAAATATAAATCGATATAATTTCCAGGATAAATAGAATTACCATAAGTAGAATTAATATCTACATCCAAATAAATAATGGTATATCCATCTGGAATATTATTAATGGCAAAATCAGGTGTTTCCGCAACCGTTGCAATTTGTTCCGTATAGAAAAATCCATTTTGTGGAACCATATTTCCATATTGAATTTGTTTGCCAATTAATTGGTTCGCATTCGTAATCAAATTCTTACTTTTAGTAACAACATCACGTGAAACTTCCATATAACCAATATCTTCACTCGTAATCTTATGTCGTGAAATCAATTGAGTCTTCGCATATGGAATCGTCACAGGATTCGTTGCCTGATTTACACGCCATGTATATCCAACATACAAAACCAAAATACCTGCAATTACACCAATAATTGAAACCGTATTTTTATTACTTAAAAATCTTTTAATTGTTGTAATAATATTCCCCATTTTTCATTCTCATCTCATTTTTAACCAACATTACTCCAAAAATTAGCAGATGGAACAGTACTAACACATGCATCATCTTGATAATGCCACCACTCGGTATACAAAATATCCAAATCGGCATTTAACATCGCCGTAGCAAGTTGTTTTACACTCGCAAATTGATCGGTTTGATTTAAATATCTCAAAATATAAGCATTTCCCTTATTTTTCCAACCGACATTATTTAAACGAGCACTATCTCCAATTTTGATTCCACCACTACTTTTTGAAGTATGGAATAAAGAAGCAGTTGGTGTAAGTTCAGCTACACTACTAGGTTTTACAACGCCAACAGCACCATCAATATCGATATCTACCGCACAAGCATGATTATGAGCAGAATCCCCTGCAGCCAAGAAATCGGCTTGAGCATAGCCGGAAATTCCACCATTACTTTGCATTAATCGTTTCTGAGCAGAAGTTAAAACACTACTCAAAGTATTATAAGTATAAGTAGAAACTGATTTAGGTCGATATGCATCCGCAATCGTCACATTCATACCAACACTTTGTAATCCAGAACGCAACTTTCTTGCAAAACTATAAACCGCAATTGGCTTATAATCATCATTATAAAATTTATGTCCCGGATACACTAACTGTTCATTGACTGTATAATTATTGGAATAAGCATTATGAATATCAAAACTTACATTTCCAAGTTGAATATAATCTTGTAAATTAACAGCCAAATAAGTATTTGGAGCAAAACCACAAGTTCCATCATCGTTTTGTAATAACCAATAATTTTGATTACTTGGTGAAGCACCTAATATCTTTGCTCTTCCACCAACGCCAAGACTTCCAGCAGCAGTAGATAAATCTCCTTTTGTCAAAGTCGTTGCCGCCATCGCATAAGCATAATATCCAACTAAATTCGAATCAATACTCGTTGTCACTTGCTCTGAACAAGCTTCACTGACACCTGTTCCAGTTCCTGCAGGAGTAACCGGTGCTTGTGGAGTAGAAACATTGGAAGCCGTTGGTTCATCAATAGTGATATTACTTTGTCTTTTTACACTAGAATCATAAGCTGCTTTACCACTTGACTCTAAGATAGAATCGACACGGTTAACAATATCAAAAGTAGTAGAATCTCCCATTACAGAGAAGGTAGCACTTTTGGTTGTAATTTTAACACTCGCCTTAGGCGGAGCTTCGTAAATATCATAAAAATCAACACGATAAGTACTTAATGAGACATTCTCAGAAAATCTTCGAAGAAAATTCTCAACAAACTTTTCACGATTAATTCGAAGCTCACGATACTGACGATAATAAGAATAATCAACAGCATCCACCATAGCGGCCTCTACAACATCTTTAATTAATAAATAATCTTGCGTATTCGTTGTCGTTACATTAGAAATAAGCATCATAACAATAACAACAAAGATACCTAAAACAATTAACCAATAACCCCAAAATGATTCCTTCATAATACTACCCCTCCTACTTCCAAGCTGGTCCTAGACCATTTACAACAGAATATTGAGTAGCACTTTGATAGTAACCACTATCTGGCCATAAGATCCATTCATCATTACGAACAAGTTCAGTAAAGTACTTATTTCCAGGTGTATCCAAGAATGTACTATAGCAAACTAAGTTTTGATATGGAGAATTATAACTTTCACAATGTAAAGCTTCTGTTGAATTATCATCCATAAGTGTATTCATATAATTTCCAACGGAACGGTTAAACTCTCGAATTCGATTCATCTGAATCGGATTGATTTCATAAGAATATTCTGGATCACGGTAAACATTTTCTCCCTCTCCCTCAATTTGAGAAAGCGTATATTCACCTTTTTCATTATTCCAGTTTGGTCCACGATCTCTACTGCTTGGGAATAATGAATGAACAGAAACAGTTCGATAATAGAATGTATTGTTCTTACCATCGAAGATACAATTCAAACAATCATAAGTACATTCTCCATCACAAACCTCTTCATTATTATCATGATCCGAAATATCACAATCAGTTCCTTCACAAACATAATCACACTCAGGACAATTGTTAACATATTGACATACATAACCAGCAGTTTGTAAATTGGTGCTTGCATTAAATACAGAATTTCCAGTACCAATCAAACGTCCATTGGAATTATTATCATTGTATTGTCCAAGATTAGAATATTTAAATTTGAAGTTAAATACACCCGTTGGAGTATTAAGAGCAATTGGTAAACACTCTTCACTATCTCCACATAATCCAGTATATAAAACATAATTATCTTTATTTAAAGCAATCGTTCCAGATGGTGTATAAATAGAGAAATGATTCTTTGGTGCATAAGTAGCTTCTACTTTTCTAGATTTAACAATATAACGAGCAGTACTTAAATTATAAGTCTTTAAAGTACAAGATGTAGTATTACAATCAATCCAATAAGATGAAGTCGTAGGAACCGTATCAGAACCATTACAATTATAAGTATTTCCTACATCACCCGTACAATAATCATACTCAGGAGCATATTCCGTAGAATCAACTTCCTCAAATTTATTATTAAATCCAGGCATTGTTTGATATGGTTCATCATATTCAAATTCAATTAATGGATCAAAGTTAAATTGATTTTCCCATCCAGCAGATGATAAATCATCACTATTTGAAATCGCTGCAGAACAATCATTAATCTGACGAATTAATTCTTTGATTTTACGAAGATTTGTTTCATAAGCAGTCTGATAAGTATTTTTCTGAGCTTCTAGAGCATTTCTAATAACAGACTCACTACCATCAACACATTGACCACTACTACCACATGAAGAAGCATCTGTGGCGCTACCATCTTCAGCAACCAATCCTTCTCCTTGAGATACAGTTGGAGTATTTAATGCAATTAAATTATTGTTGCCATCAAATGAAGCAGATACACCACTAAAGGTGAAAGCTTTAACATACCAAATCGTCGCAGTACAATCACGATATGAATTACATCCACACGTTCCAGTAGAACAAGGATAACTATTAGTTAATCCGTCTGCACTTTCAGATCTTGATGTAACAATTCCAGCAGTTTCTAAGGCTGTTTTATAACGTAAATATTCAGTATAATTACTCATCAATGAAGTAATTTCTTCTTTTAAATCTTGTTTAAATTTTGCATAATCAATACCATCATAGTTGTTATCAGCACTAGCATTAACATAACACTTACGTTCTGCAGTAACCGTTGTATCTAGTGTAAAGTATCCTCCACTTTCCGTATAAGTTGCATTTGGAAGTAAGAAATCTACTTTTTCAACACAACTTACTTTACAATAAGGATTATTAACAACCGTTGTTTGATCCGTCATTTCAAAAGAGTTATTTGCTTTATCAGTATTTCTTGCACCAAACAAGCAATATTTTAAAGAAGCATTGTCTTTTGTATCACTAACAGTACTATTTAAGTGTTCATCATCGGAATTAAATTCTTGACATGCAAATTTAAAGTCAATGTTTGGTTCTCCACATCCACAATTAATTTGATATTCTTCAGAACCAGGATCTAATTGATCGCAGCATTGTTCATAAAAAGTATTTGCATCAGTTGCATTTCCACTTCGATCGTAATATCCAGAACTATCATGAGTACAAGAACGATCTCCAGGACAATAATGATTATATTCATCTTGAGTACATTCATCATTGCTTGCTCCAGGATGTTCCGTCATATATTCCGGACCACAGTGATTAATATTTCCATCTTTATGACAAGAATAATTTAAAGAATCACAATACGTATTATATTCATCATGATTAAAGAAATGTTTTGAATCAGAATATTGATCAGCACTAGCCCAAGAATATCTGTCTTCTGTTCTCGTTCCATCAGGAAGCATCGTACAATATATTGGACAATTTAAACGAACCATTTCATCTTCATTCGTAACTTCCCGACGAGAAGTTTCTACTCCATCCCTATAATTAACATAATAGAATTTATTATTATCACGAATACATCTATCCGTATAAACAGGATGTCTTCTACGTGTATAAGTAATTGGTGTACCTTCAGATTTACCATCAACTGCAACCAACATATTTTGAATCGTATATCCATTAACTCTTGAAGCAGGTTTCAAAAGTAAAATGTTTGAAGATGCAGAACGAATATCATAATAAGCAGAATCATAGTAAAGCCCATAAGCTTGACCATCATAATTGGCATTCTTTTTTACAGTAATGACAATTTGTCCTGAACTTCCAGAACCACTTGCTGTAGCACTACAAGTTACAGTACTATTCGTACATCCTCCCGTAAACATATCCCAATAAATATGAGAAGGTCCATGAACACTATCGGCATCGATTTTAATTGTATAAACTTCGGAATCTCCATTCGTTGTCGAAGTAATGACTTGATTATAAACATCGCCCCAAATTTTACCATCGGTATCACCAGGACCAGACATAACTAAATCATCATAAGTTTTTCCGGCTAAGATTTCATTACCAGCAGCTTGTGCTTGACGATAAACATCAAGAGCAACATTATAACGAGGATCTCCCGTATTCCAATAACTCATTGGTTGTCCACTAGCATCCAATAAAAACATACTTTTCAAAGCAGCAGCATATTGTGGATTTTTAAATGAGGAATTGTTATCACCTTGGTTAAAGTTATAAGATAGCCAACGAAAAACAAGCTCACCAATGACACGATCATCTTGTGTTGGTGGATTGTTAGCATGTCCGGTTGACAATAACGTTTGATAAGCTTTGGTTAACGCAACATCATAAGCTTGTCTCCACTTATCACTGTTATCAGAGGGATCGACAACTCGGTCACAATAGAATACAGTTTTGGCAGCATCGGCACCACCACGTTGAGCCGGAGACATACAGTAAGTTTTTAACCCTGAAATGCCAGCAGTCGTCGTATCATAAAAATTCATCGTATATGGGTTTTGTGGTGCTCCTCCTCCTAAAGTAAGAGGAATTGAACCAGCAGGTGCAACATTAAATACCCGACTTGGATCACATGCCATAATGGTTTCAGCATGAACAAAGACTGGTACAACCACAAATGTTACAATTCCAAATAAAATTTTTGTAAATCTTTTCATTATATTAATCTACTCCTTTGCTTTCTAATAATCACAATAGCAACAAGAGCCCCTATAGCAACAAGTACAACAACGACCGTTATAATAATTGTTGCATTCTTTTTAAGAAAATCCGTAGTTTTTTCCCAAAAAGTTTTATCCCTTTCATATTTTTGTTGTTGAATCGAATTTCGATAATTTTCACTTTCTGTATTAATTCGATTCAAAATCTCTTCATTCGAAGCCAAAAATGGTGCGGTGATATATTCTTGACAATATTGATAACTTGGAATATACACACATCCACCTTGATTTGCAAATGTATTTCGCATTGGGGTGGTAACCGAAATCGTTCGAAGCTTGTCTCCAGGACAATTATTGGAATCAGACAAGACTGTGATGGTATAATGAATTACTTTACTAAAGTCTCCTCCATCAAATTCCATCACACCATTATTGGTATCACGATAATGAATGGTTTGATTATATCCATCATCACCGCGAATCTCTAAATAAACCTTATCGGTAATATTTAAAGCATAAACGCGCAATTCCTGATATGCCATATAACCTTCTGGATTTGCATCCAACTCTTCAGGGGTAGGATCTACGATATTTCCGTTTTCATCCACCGTAATCTCCTTGATTTCGTAATTTGCTTCAATCGAAGCAGCAATCCGACTTAATTCCACTTGCTCGGAATACTCACAAGTAGAAGCGGATGTTACCAGAACGAATCCGAAAAACGCAAGTATCGTCAAGCACCCAGAAATTATTCTTTTTCTCATTTCATTTGTCACCAACCTAAAATTTCACAAATTAATTGTAACATAGCACTTTCAAACTTTCAAGGTAGAACATTGCCCGAATCGCATTTTTATGATATATTTTTAATGGTGATAAATATGAAAGAAAAGAAAATAGATACAACCCCAAAATTTCCAATGATGAAAATCATCATTCCCATCATTATCATCGGTTTGATCATTGGCATCATCCTCCTCATCAATCAAAAACAAAACGCAAGTAGTCTCCTCGTTTCCATTACCGGAGAAGAATTATTACAAAAGCTAGAAAACAAAGAAACATTCTTTTTTGTAAGGACACAAGACGGATGTCCTCATTGTGAAGAATTTAAACCAATTTTAAACCGCGTGTTAAAAGATTATAATATTACAGCATACGAATTAAAATATGAAACGCTCGAAAAAGAAGACCAAAGCATTCAAAATAAAGTAAAAGAACTCTTCGGAAGTCCGGGAACTCCGACAACCATCTTTATTACAAACGGAGAAGAAACCACTACCCTCAATCGACTTTCTGGCAGTAGATCTTATACCGAAACCGTTAAAGCATTAAAAGATAGAGAATTTATTAAATAGGAAGTTAAATATGGAAAAGAAGAATCAAAAACAAACACCAGTCCTCATTTTTCTCTTTGGAATTCTACTCATCTTCCTATATCAAGGAATTCTACCAATTTTCTATAGTGCCTTACTAAAAAATTTTCTAGCTTCCGAAAATCCAGTCATCAGTACTCTTGCAAACTTAGGATATTATCTTTTATTTGCTGGCATTCTTTGGATCATCTACCACAAATCATTAAAAGAAGAATGGAACACCTTTCGAAAAAAGAAAAAAGAATTGAGTAAAATTGCCTTATCCAATTGGATTATGGGCTTTCTATTAATGATTATCAGTAATTTAATAGTCCTTTCCATATTAGGAAATATAGCACCAAATGAATCCCAAAACCGCGATATCATTGCCCAAGCTCCGGTATTTGCCATCACTTTAATGTGTTTGATTGGACCATTTATCGAAGAAGTCGTATTTCGAAAATCCATGAAAGACGCTTTTCAAAATAAATATGCATTCATCATCGTCACATCCCTCATTTTTGCAAGTCTTCATGTTCTAAATGGTTTTAATGAAATAACCGAAATTTTAAACTGGAAACAATGGCTATTTTTAGTTCCTTATTCCAGTTTAGCCATGTTTTTTGCCAAAGCATATTATGAAACCGACAATATTTTTACTTCAACCCTTGCCCATATGGTCCATAATACGCTGACAGTTTTATTAATTTTGTTAACAACATTTATCAAGTGAGGTCATTATGGTAGAAGAAAAAGAAAAGAAAGTGGAAAACAAAAAAGAAAACGAAAATCAAGAAGTTCAAAAAGAAGAAACCCCAAATCAGTTTCACCTATCCACCGGCAAAAAAATCATCTTAATCGGCATCCTTTGTATCATCTTACTCTTTTTATATAGTGGAATATGGATTCACAAAAACATCATCATCAAAGAATATGCCATTATCGAACCCACGCTTCCCTCCAATTTCAATGGTTTAAAAATCACCCAATTTTCCGACATTCATTTTGGAAGAACAACCAACGAAACCGAAGTAGAAAAAATGGTCAAGCAAATCAACTTAACCAATGCCGATATCGTCATTTTTAATGGGGATCTATTCGATGAACAAATTATTCTGTCCGACAAAAGCATCGATTTTTTAAAAAATACATTAAAAAACATCAAAGCCAAACAGAAAAAATACGCCATCATCGGCGATAGCGATTATAAGGATATAGAAAAATATAAAGACATCATGACCACTGCCGGTTTTAAAATCTTAGAAAATGAAAACGACTTAGTATTTTATGAAGGAAACAATCCGATTCTCATCATGGGAATTACATCTACCCAAAAACAAGAGCCAAATTTTGAAACCCTTTGGAAAACCGATATTCAAAATGTCATATATAAAATCTTAATCGTCCATGAACCAAACATTATCAATCACTTAAATGGCTACCATCCCGATTTAATTTTAGCAGGTCACTCCCTTGGCGGACTCATATCTCTTCCCAAAATCGGAGGAATCATCAAAAAAGATGACACCGATGGCTATGAAGCGGGATATTATGAAGAAAATGGAATCAAACTCTATGTAACGACGGGTCTTGGAACCGAACAAATTCCTTTTCGCTTTTTAAATCCCCCATCCATTCAATTTTATCGATTCTATAACTACTAAAAAACAGCCGAAGCTGTTTTTTTTTGAATACTACACACATTCTACATAGGTATCAGATAAACACCGAATGCAGCAAACACAAGATAAATCCATCGTAAAGAAAGAATTAGTTGCGACATAAGGATTTAAACTAGTCGTATCTGGATTATCTTGTAATACCCGACAAGTACAACAATTCCCATCCACTTTTTCTACTCTAAACACACTAGAGCAAGTTGTAGTGGTAGAAGTATCACAATTGGCATTAGAATCTTTACTGATTGGCATACTCCAAGGAGTACCACAACATCCACACGTATAAAGCATTATTGGTCTAGTATTACAAATTAAGCAATTTGGTCCTCCACCCAATACTGGACGATCGCAAGAATCCAAACAATTTTCTGGACAAGCATTTTGTTGTAAAACCAAAATAACGTTTAGAATTTCTGCAATACAATTAGATCCATTATTGTTATTATCATTACACATATCATTCACCCTTTCATGTATTCTCATTATAATTTATGATACATTTTTAAATACGTGCGTAAGTTAAAATGGTTTTATTTTTGAAACTTTTATTGTATAATGCCAATAGGTGATAAATTATGAGTACATGGTTACAATACACATTAATTCTAATTACACTAATTTTAATATCTTTAGTAATCGTCAAACTAATGCGCAAAGATTTTCATATTGAAGCCAATAAATTAATCGGTTACCTCGGAGGAAAAGACAACATTATCAATGCCGAATGCAATATGTCGAGGTTCAAAGTAATCTTAAAAGATATTACACGAGTCGATAAAGATGCCATTGAAAAACTCGGAGCGAAAGGAATTGTTGAAATCGATAATCAACTCAAGATTATCTTTGGAAAAAACGCCAAACAACTAAAAAGATACATCGATGAAATTTTAAAATAAAGGGAAACCTTTATTTTTTTTCGATATCAAAAATCGAAGCAATGGGAATCACTTCTCCATTCATAGTAAGAAGCGATTGCTCCGTTCTTCCAACCACAACCGTATCCATAACACCATCTGCCATGGTAAGCACTACCTCTTTTTTATAAACGAAATCTTTGGAAGAAAAAATATCTCGAATTTTGGAAACGACATCTTGTACCGAATTTTTTCTCTGAGATGGTCGCATTCCCTCATAATATACATCTTGTACATTATGAAATTCTTTTTGAATTGGATTTGCAAATACCTCTGGAAGTTTCTTATCCACGTTCGTCACCTCATTGTATTTTATGTTAAAAATATTCTTTTGAGACATAATAAAAATATGAGAAAAAAGAAAACCAACAATTTATCTTTCTATATTCCCCTATTACTCATTCTAACCATGAGTATTCTTATCATGTACCACGCTAGACTCATTAACGACATCTATAAAAATCATTTCTTAAAACAAAGTATTTTCTTTTTAATTGGTATCTTTCTTTTAAGAAATAAAGAAAAATGGGCATCTCTAGAATTATTTCAATACAGTCCATATCTTTACTGGCTAAATCTTCTCTTTCTCATTCTCGTTTTATTCTTCGGAAGCACCATAAACGGTGCCAAAGCATGGTTTCATTTCGGATTTTTTAGTTTTCAACCCAGTGAACTTATGAAGTTATCCCTATCCTTATATCTCACAGAAATTACTACCAACTTTAACTGGAAACAAAAACATAATAAACGAAACTATCTCTGCCAAATCTTCATTCTCTTCTTATTTCCATCCATCCTTGTCTTTTTAGAGCCAGACACCGGTGCAATCTTGTTTTATTTTCTCATCACCCTTACCATCGCCCTATCCTCCAAAATTCCCAAAAAATGGTTTTTTTATCTTTTTTTACTCCTCCTCATCTTCATCAGCGGATTTTTCATTCTCTACTTCCAAAAACAAGATTGGCTCATTCGCTATTTCGGTACTTCCTTTTTTTATCGAGTCGACCGATTACTCAATTTTCAAAAAGGAATGCAAATTGAAAACGCTCTCATTGCCATCGGATCGGCACCTCTTTTCCAAATCAATTTAACCAAAACAGGCATCTACATTCCGGAATCACCTACCGATTTTGTCTTCTCATTAGCAGCCAATGTCTTTGGCATAACGGGCAATATCATCATCTTAATTTGTTACATTCTCTTAGATATTGCCATTTTAAAGAAAAAAAACACCCAAAAAAAAGATTCACTAAGAATCTTTACCAATGCATTTCTCACTAGTTTTCTCTTTAATCAAATATACAATATTTTCATGAACATTGGTCTCGTTCCCATCATGGGAATTCCACTGCCTTTTTTAAGCTATGGTGGATCAACCACCATCGTCTCATTTCTTTTCTTAAGTATTATTTTAAATTCAAAAACAAAACTAAGGCATTAAAGTCAACGTCCGACTTTCATTTTTTCCATGAAGATAAAGTTCTGTATCATAATAACTCGAAA
>CANQAU010000026.1 GCA_947588935.1 uncultured Bacilli bacterium | reverse complement strand
ATGGTGGCTCCAGCGGGAATTGAACCAGCGACACAAGGATTTTCAGTCCTCTGCTCTACCGACTGAGCTATGAAGCCTTGGCGGTTCGTACGGGATTCGAACCCGTGATCTTCTGCGTGACAGGCAGACGTGATAGGCCACTACACTAACGAACCATGGTTGCGGGAGAAGGATTTGAACCTACGACCTCCGGGTTATGAGCCCGACGAGCTACCAAGCTGCTCTATCCCGCGATGTGATAATGTTTTAAATTAAGTGGCGGAGGAAAAGGGATTCGAACCCCTGCGCCGCTTTCGCGACCTCTCGGTTTTCAAGACCGATCCCTTCAACCAGACTTGGGTATTCCTCCGTTGTCATCTTATAACGACACGCTCATTATATCATGAAGAATTTTTAGATGTCAACCAAAAAACTTTATAGATGTTTTACTAATAAAAAAACTATCATTAGATAGTTCAATTATTAAATGGTGCCCAAGGCCGGACTTGAACCGGCACGAGTTTTAACACCCGCAGGATTTTAAGTCCTGTGCGTCTACCTATTCCGCCACTTGGGCATTTGCTAATGATCTCACTAGACATTTTTCATTATAAACCAATTATTAAATTTGGTCAATTATTTTTTTATCTCATACATTTTTTCTTTTATCCAATGTGGTAACGCTTTTTGCAAGATTGTAAAATTTGGATTTTCTAATTTTCTTTTTATTATTTCTTGGTCTAAATTTTTTATGCTTAGTTTTACTTGTTTTGTTTGATTATTTTCTTCTATCACTTTGCACAAAATTTTCTCATTTATTTTTGCATAATTATTTATGTTTTTTACGAATCCATCCGATATTTCTGATATGTGAATTAGTCCTGAATATCCGTTCTTTAAAGAAACAAATATTCCATATTCGGTAATTCCTGTTACAATTCCCGTAATGATATCATTTGTTTTAAATTCTAAATCCATAATACCTCCGCTTTTTATATTATATCACGTATCATATTTTTACTATTATTTTTTCTTTACTTGACTGATTTTTACTTTTATAATATTAAATGTGGTAAATTATGAAAAAAGACAAAAAAACAGATTGTTCAATCGATGTAGTTAATACAATTAAACAAGTTTTAGATGATTTTCGACCATACTTAAATCTTGAGGGTGGCGATGTTCAATTTGTAAAATACGAAGATGGATACGTATATGTAAAATTACAAGGTGCTTGTGCTAATTGTATTGCTCAAGATGAAACATTAAATAATGGGATACTTTATTTGATTCAAGAAAAAGTCCCGGAAGTAAAAGGTATTATTAACGTATTACTTTAAAATCATTTCCATAGCCATTCTACCTTTTCTAAAGGTACTTTTTTATTTAATTCTAAAAATACTTCTTGTAAAAAATGTTCATAGTTAGTACTTTGGTCTATATAATATAATATTTTTTCTTCTTTTTCTTCTTTATTCATTATCGTTTCATATATATCAAAATAATATGACGGATATAATAATCTTGCAAATAGCATTTGATAGCCATATATACTCATATTTCTTAATTTTAAATATGTTTTTAATTCAATCCAAGCATCTTTTGGACTTTGAAAATAAATATTTTTAATATATTCTGCTATATCTCTCACTTCTAAATCAAATATAAAACTCATGGGATTTAAATAATCTTTGCTTTCGTTCGGAAAATTTATTCTTTTATGAGAAAGAGTAACTCTATCTAATTCAGTTCGTTCATATTTTTCTCTGGTACTATTAGCATAACTTATTGCATTTTCTGCTAATCCCACGTAATAACTAAAACTATTTAAAATGATTTTTTTATTGAATCCCAGTTCTCGTACTTGATATTCAAAATAGTCAACTTTGGTTACCCATAATTCTCCCCAATTATTTTTATACATTTTTTCTTTTTCACTTAAAAGTCTTACATTATTCGAAAATTCTATTATGTCTATAATATTAAATTCATCATATATTCTTTTTTCCGGCTTTAACATTATAAACATTATATTATTATATTTCGTAAGTAGTTGATGGTCTCGGTTTAATACAAAACTGTGTACAGGGATATTTTTATACTTCAATTCTTCGGCTATTAAGTAGATTTCTCTTAATTCATCATTATTCCGATTACACTTTTGGAATAAAAAATCACCTTCTTTGGCTTTTATTTGGTATTTATTTCCTATTTCTATGATTTCCAAAATTTCGATTCCATAATAAAGTCTTATTAACTCTTTCATATAAATTCTCCATTTTTATTATATGAAAAAGAGCTTAAGATTATTTCTTAAGCTCTTATGGTACTGCTTTTTCCAGAATCTGTGACTGCTCTTGAGTCAATGTCGCACTTTTATTTTGTTCTTCATTTATTTGTCTTTGTCTTTCTTGTTGAATAGACATGATTTTTGCTGCAGCTTGAGTATCTTTTAATACTTCCCTTGATTTTTCTAAATTTTGATTGACTTCTTCTTCTAGTTTTTTAATTTTTTTTTTGTAATTATTTAAATCTAGAATTACTTGATCGAGGCTTTCTTTAATTTCTTTTAGTTCTGGATCCATTTCCTCGGCGTTCGTAGCTTCTGAAACTGGGAGTGGATTCGATTCTAAAGGAATATTAGTTATTGGTGTTTCTTCATTATTTTCGCTCTCTTGTTCTTTAATTGGTGTTTCTTCTATTGGTGCAACACTTGGATTCTGAACCCCAACTGTATTTGTTACAGTTGAGTTAATAGAGGAATTATTATTAACAGTCTGTAAAATTGTAGTATCTTCTTTCTCTTGCGGTTTATTATTATTATTATCATTTGCTATATTTTGTTGTGGTACACTGTCGATAGTTGGAGTTGACGAATTTTGTATAGCCAATGTATTCTTTTGATAAAAGTCTTTTAATGTAATAATATTATTTTCTTTGACAGCAATTTGTTTTCCTTTTTTTTCTTCTGTGACAGAAATTTCCGGCGTTTTTAATAATACAACTTTAGTCATTATTGCACTCCCTCTACTTCTGCTTTTCCATTGATAATATCAATAATGGTTTTCTTTACTTCACCCCATGCTTGTTCATTATCAATTGATTGATATATTCCATTTTGCTCCCAAAAAAACTCTAAAACATAATTTGCACCGTTCATTTCACCAGTTTCAATTGCTACAATTGGTATGTTTTTAATGTTTGGCATTTCATCACTTGTTGATTTGAAGGCACATACTAGTTTTTTTTCTGTTTTTTCTCCTGTTGGAGTAGTCAGTATCACTTTGTCTGTCATATATCTCCCTCTATTCTTTTTGATTATAACAAAAAAAAAAAGAAAGTTCAATCTTTAATTTTTGCTAAAATAAAATATCCACATCCAAAAGCGCAATAATTTTTGATATATTCATCTACTTTTGCTATGTCGTTAATAGGCTTATAATTTTTATTATTCTTATCATTAAAGCCTTTTAGTCGTAACTTACCATATGCCCAATCTCCAACTATGTAATCATATGGCAAAAAGTAATCTGTTACTTTTTCTTGTAGAATTTCTACATCTACTGTGTTTTTTACTTCTTTTATTACATGGTACTTTTGATTATTAATTACAATTTCTTTCATATTATCCTAAAACCCTTACTGTTATAGCAAACAAACTCATCATAATTGTTGCTATCACGCTTATTAATAATAGCATATCTACGTATCCATTTCCAGTTGAAAGAACATTTCCATATCTTTGATGAAATATTACAGCTTCTTGCAATCTTTGAATTTTATTTGGATCATCTGAATTAATTTTAAAAAATGACAAGATTTTATTATTTAATTGTGATAACGTTTTTTCATCTAATTGTGCAATCATTTCTAATGAGTATCCTAAGGCTAAATATGCTTCTGGAATTAATATATCTTGTTTGCAGGGAAGTAATTTAAATTCATGTTGAGAGACATATATTTGAGTTTTTAGATATTCGAATAATTCTCCTACTGGTATATTATTTTGGATGATTTCTTGCCTCATAATCTCATTATTGACAGTAGGCAAATAGAGATATGTTTGAAATGATTGTACTTGTTCTTGAGTCATATTGGATGCTTTCTTTCGGAAAAAAAACATATCAATTAAATATTTTTCGATTTTCAAAAAATAAATGTTAGCGTTTTGATGATTGAGTGTTAAATCGGTATATTTCTGAAAACTCTCTTTAAAATCTTTTAATGATTTTTGACTAAAACCAAATTTGGTTAAATTTGTATCAAATCCACCCATTCGATTTTCATTATTTGTTCGATATGGATTTATGATATCTAATTCTCCATATATGGCAATTAGGGTGCGAATAACCATAATGGGAAATGAAAATAAAATTGGATTGTTTGGGTTTTGCTTTTCTTGTAAATATGTTTGAATTGCAGATGTAAATGCTTTATTTATGAAAACGCTTTCTCCCATATGCTTCTCACCTATTATAATTATATCATATATTCTAATTTATCGGTACATTTAAAATGTTACTTTTTGTCTCATAAAGTCCTCCATAATATGTTGGTATCTTTCCATTTATAATTTCAGCAGCCAGTAATATTTCATAATTTAGTTTTTTTTGATCGAATGTAACGGGTGTGATTAATTCATAGTTAATTGACACATCGACGTAAACTTCTACTAAAGCATTATTGATTCCATAATCTTTTATTCTTGTTTTTAAATTGGTTAATACTGTTTCCATCATTTTCATTTTTACAGGTATTTTCGGGCCTAAGTTAGCAAAATAAACATTGTCACTTGCAAGCCCTATTGGAAAATTCAATATGACGCCCTCTTCTGGTTGAAATTGAGATTTTAAATAAAATTTGGATTCTACTTTGTCCTGTTGAATATTTGCAAGATTTTCTTTTACTTCTTTGATAATCGTGTCCGCAATTGTATATGCTTTTTTGGTATTATAGTTTACATTTACAATTTCTCCATTGCTATTCGTTTGAATACTGAGTAAATCTTTTAAAAGGCTATTTGGCAATTTTGTGAAAAATGTATAATCGTTAAATATATCATAAATCATACGATTCATTTCTTGAGTTGCGATTTCTATGAGTTTTGGAGTTATTTTTTGATTAAAAGCATGTAGAAAAACACATGAAAAAAAGCATATACTAAAAAGAATAATGGTTATCATTGTTGACCATTTTGGACTCCATGTTCTTTTTCTTTTTAATATTGCTTTTCTCATGTTACCATTCTATGTTGTTTTATGAAAATAAACCTAAATTTAAAAAATTATTTAAAAATATTATAATTCCAGCAATTACGATTAGTGCGATGATAATAATCAACACAGTTGTGACAATTTTATTTGATTCCACTTCTTCTTTTAAATCATTAAAGTCATCAAAATCGCTTTGTGAAAAGGATAAGCTGTTGGTATAAAAGGAGTCATCCGGTTTGATTTCTCCAGTTTTCTGTGCTGCTAAATGAGTTGTTAGACTCGTTGTTTCATTTGACACTTTTTCATTTAATTTATCTAATTCTTTTGTAACTTCATTTGCTCCCATTACGACAGTGCTATTATTATCGCCCTTTAAATCAGTTAAGATGTCCAATGGATCTAATTGCTTTGTTTTTTGCAATTCATTTTCTGTAATGGTATTGATGAGTTCCATTAATTCTTCTTTGGTCTTTTCGGCAGCAGCTTTATTTTCTGCTTTTTCATCTTGGACATTTAAGTTTTTTAAAATATCATATTGTGTATCACGAATTTTCTTTAGACGTTCTTTTTCGTAATCTACTTCTTTTTCTTCTCTTGCTTTTTCTAATATCGCATTGATATCGTATTCTCTTGTTTTTTCTAGTTCAATTTCTTTTTCTTCTATTTCAGGGACTAGTTTTACTTCTCGTCTTTTTGGCATGTCGTGATAATTTTTTTCGAGAATTTCTTTAATGCGATCTACATTTACATAATTCGAATCATTTTCTCCAATTACTTTTGCATTACTCGTTAAATTAAAATCATTGAGATCACTATTGCTTATTTCTTTGTATAAATTGCTATTCCGACTGGTGCGTTTTTGCAAACTTTGTGATTCTTCGTCATAGTATTTTTCGCTTCTACTTTTCATGACGATCTATCCTTTCATTTTAAATCATATCATAATTTCTTTTTTTTGAAAATGGTATTTGGCGTTGATTTTTAGATTTGAAGTCTATATAATATTTTTGAGGTGAAGACATGAAGAAAATAGTTATTCAAAATGAGTCTTGTATAGGGTGTGGAGCTTGTGTTGGAATAGACTCAGAACATTTTGAATTTAGTGATGAAGGATTTTCTACCGTAAAGTCTCAAGAAAATTTGGATTCGCCAGCACTTCAGGATGCAATTGATGCTTGTCCTGTTGCAATTATTAGTTTAGAAAATGTTGATGAGAGCAAGGATGATGCTACAACACAAAGTCATTCTTCTGATGAAGATTGTTCTTGTGAAAATTGTGAATGTCATGAATGTGATTGTCAATCTGAAAAAAGCAACTGAATTGAAGTTGCTTTTTTATTTCAATGAATATAATTTTTTTACTTCTTTCATTGTTAATTTTCTATATTCTCCCTTTTTTAAACCTTCTAAATTTAAAAAAGCGTAAGCAGTTCTTTTTAATTTGATTACTGGATGATTTACTTGATTAAATATTTTCTTAACAATGTGATTTCTTCCTTCGGTAATCGTTATTTCATAATTGGATGTTTGATTATTTTTCTTTTTTAACTTTACACGCTTTGGAATGATTTTTCTTCCTTCAATAATCATTCCACTTTTTAATTTTTGCATTTCTTCTGGATTTAAAAATCCTTGAACTTTGGCAAGATATGTTTTTTCTATTTCATGAGATGGATGCATTAAAATATTTGACAGTTCTCCATCATTTGTCAGTATCAATATTCCTGTTGTGTCATAATCTAAACGCCCTACAGGATAAATTCTTTTTTTTGATGGAACATAATCTAAAACGATTTTACGATTTTTGTCATCCTTGACAGTTGTTATGGTTTTTTCAGGTTTATAAAGTAAATAGTATTCCTTTTCTTCTGTTGATAGATGAACCTTATCTATTTCTACATCATCTTTGTCATTTACTTGAAAACCTAAGTTGGTAATGATTTTGCCATTTACCTTTACTTTTCCTTCTTGAATTAACTTTTCAGCTTTCCGTCTTGAAGTATAACCACTATTGGCTATTCTCTTTTGTAATCTTTGCATTTTCTCACCTCTACACAATGGGATTGTTTTTCATATTTTTCGATTCCGATTGGGAATTGATGCTTCCATTCGTTTGGAATTTTTGTACTAAAAACATATTCTTTTTGATTTTTTGAATCTGTGATGATGATTTTAGATGCATGTAGTTCTAGACGACCATAAGAATTTTTGCTATTATTATATTTTTTATCTCCTACTATGGGATGTCCGATTGATGCTAGTGCTACACGAATTTGATTTTTTCTTCCAGTTTGAATATTTATTTTTAGTAATGTGCTGTTTTTCTTTTTTTGCAAAATTTCATATGTCGTAATTGCTGTTTTTCCGATTTTTGGATTTTTGGTGTCATAGACCATTAAGGTTTTTGTTTCTTTTAAATAATTTATAATGGTTTTCTTTTTTTCTTTGACTCGTCCATCGACAATTGCTAGATATTCTCTTGCTATACATTGATTCCACATTTCCTGTAATCTTTTTTGTGTTTTTTCATTTTTAGCAAATAAAATAATTCCTGATGTATCATAATCTAGACGATGAACAATAAATATTTTGTTTTTCGGATGTTGCTGTTTTACATATTCGCTTGCTTGGTGATATAATGTGTGATTTTTTTCTTTTTCTGTGGAAATGGTTAATATTTTGGGTGGTTTATCAATGATTAATAGATTTTTATCTTCATAGATTATATGGAGTTTTTTCTTCGTTTTCATAATTATATTTATTCTCCTGGCTTTGTTCAAATAAAGGCAAGGAAATGGTCGTTTGCAGTAATGGAGTATTTTGAATTTCTTCTTGCAAATATCTATTTTTTTCACTTTTACTCATATACATCCAATTATCTGGAAATGGGCAAAGCGTATAGGTTACATTTTCAGCTTCTTCTGGATATAGAAATTGATATACATTATAGTTATACCATACATCTGAATTTTTTCCGCCGGAAATGCCATTCATAATATCATCATCGCTTGCATTTCTTACACTTGTATATCCGCTATTGTATCCACGAAGGCCATTATTGGGTTTATTTTGACAGTGGTAGATACAATGTGCAAACCATAACATCGATACGCGAATATTATTTTCAATATTTTGTTCTCCTAATAAATTTTCAAAGTATATAATTTCATAACCTTCTTTGGCTAAGTTTTTACTTGTTTCTAATTGATTTTTATAAATTTCCAGTTGTTTTTGATAACTATTTTCACTTTCATAATTGTTTCGATCTGGTTTATCGCGCACTACAAATACTTTTTCGACTTCTCTATGATTTACTCGATCCATTTCCGTTTTATTAATAATCGGTATAATAATCTCTTCACCACAGATTTGTCTTGTGAGTTGTCCTATATTTAACAAATCCGTATCATGACGTTCTTGGGTAATCAGCGCTTCTCCGATACAGTTTGGAATTCCTATTCTGGTTGTATATTTATCAATCCAAATGCCATATTTTTCATGTGTTTCTGCTCTTTTTCCCATACGATTACTTTGCTCTATTTTATATTTTAACACATTTACGTCATTGATAACGGGTCTTTCTTCTTGTTCTTTATTTGTCTGCTTTTCTACATTGGTTGTTTCTTGTTCTGTGACAATGACAATTTTGGGTGCACTTTGGTATGTCTCTGGAGTTGGGGTGATCGTTTCTATAGCAATCGGTTGATAATCGGTATCTTTTACAATTGAATGAACATTACATGCAATAATCACTGAAGCGGCGGTGGCGGCTAATAGAGTTCTTCCTGGATGTTGTGTAAAAATGTTTCCTTTTATTGTAGAAATTTTTCTTTTTTTTCTTTTCCTAGATTTTGTTTTGGAGAAAGTGTGACTCGGAATGATTATCACATCTTGCAACTTCCCTAATTCACGTGTAAAAATATATTGTTTTCCTGAATCGGAATTTATGACTAATGAAAAATCTGTGGCACTTTTTATTTGTATTTTTTGTTCTTTTAAATCTGCAAAAAAATTCACTAATTGGTTGTATTCATCTCTTGATATTTTGATTAATTTATCCATTTTTATTTCAATCATTGATATTCTCCCAAATTTTTTCGATATAATCGCTTACATATTTTAGTTCATTTTCATCTGTAATATCTTTCAACTCCCCTTTTTCATCGTTTGGGAGGTAACTGGAGATAAAAACATTTTCTTCCCCTTCTTTGTCAATTGATCCATCTGTATAAACTAAATAATTTTTTTTATATTTTTCTACATAAAGTCGCAGTATCACTTCACAAGTCAAGATTTTATCTTCCGTTTCTAAGGTAAATCTTTCTGCATTCATTTTTAAACACCTATTTCTTTTTTTATTATATCACCTATTTGGATAATCAGAAAATTTTTGAATTGGCAAACAAAAAAGCAATTATTTTTTGCTTTGTTTTGTTAATAAATGTTCAATTGCTTTTAATATAGCGATTTTTCCATATTCATATGTTAATGAACCTTGTTGATAAGCAATGTAAGGCGCTCGTAATGGTCCATCACAGGATAATTCAATGGATGATCCTTGGATAAATGTTCCAGCGGCCATAATGATTTGATCATCGTATCCTGGCATGTCTCCTGGTATAGGTTTGGAAAATGAATCAATTGGAGAAGACATTTGAATTCCTTCACAGTAGGCAATTAAATCTTGCGCATTATAAAAATAAATATTTTGAACAATGTCACTTCGTTCTTCCTTATATTTTGGTTCTACTTGATATCCTAATTTTTCGAGTAATGCAGCAGTTAAAATAGCTGTTTTTAAGGCACTTTTTACGACACTGGGTGCAAAATATAAGCCTTTTAAAATGGATTCATTTATTCCTAATGATGGTCCCACTTCTTTTCCTTCTCCTGGAAGTGTAAGCCGTTGCGCACAAAGGTTTATCAATTCTTTTTTTCCGACGATATATGCCCCATTTGGAGCGATTCCTCCACCAAGATTTTTGATTAGTGAACCGATGCAGATATCTGCTCCAACTTCAATCGGTTCTTTTTTTGATACAAATTCGCAATAACAATTGTCGACCATGACAATGGTATCTTGGCTGATTTTCTTGATGATTTTAATAATCCTTTCTAATTTTTCAATGCTTAGACTTTTTCTGGTAGAGTATCCCTTTGAGCGTTGAATTTCGATTACTTTTACTTTGTTCTTTTTTAAATAATTTACGATTTTTTCTTCATCGAAATCATTCTCTTTTAAATCAATTTCTTCATAATTGACGTGATATGATTTTAATGAACTATCATTTGGCTTAATTCCAATTACTTCGTGTAATGTATCATAAGGGGTTCCTGTTATGGATAAAAGGGTTTCATTGGGACGTAATAAAGCGAAGAGAGCGGTAGATAAGGCATGAGATCCGGAAATAAATTGTGTTCTTACGAGAGCATCTTCAGATTTAAAAATATCGGCATATACTTTTTCGATGACTTCTCTTCCTGTATCGTTATATCCATAACCTGTTGTACTCTGAAAATGAGTTTCAGATACTTTTTCTTTCCAAAAAGCATTTAGTACTTTTTGACTATTAAATTCGCAGATTTCTTCCACTTTTTGAAATGGTTTCGATAAATCTGGAGCAATTTGTTCATATATTTTTTGGATATTCATAGTTTTTTTCCTTTCTTTTATTTTTGGTAATAGCCACCGTCTACACGAATGATTTCGCTATTAATGTAACTTGCTTCTTCACTTGCTAAAAAGTATATTACTTTTGCGATTTCTTCTGGATTTGCAAATCTTTCTAAGAGTATCTTTTTCGTTTCTTTTTTTCTATCTTCTGGATTCATGTTGAAGACGCTTTCGGTATTTGTCCAACCAGGCGCTACACTGTTGACTCTTACATATGGTGCGTAATGTACGGCAAAATTTTTTGTTAAAGAAACCGTGGCCGCTTTGGAAGCGTCATAATCCATCGAATATGTTGCATAAGTGTCAAATGCATTGGTTGAAGAAATGTTGATAATTGTTCCTTGTTTTTGTTCATACATCCAACCGCCAATGTATTTACAAGTATTATAGATACTTACTGTATTTGTGCTTAATACTTCTAAAAATTCTTCCGCATTTTTTTCAGTTGGGAAATCATCTTTGGCAATGGCGGCATTATTTACTAGGCAATCAATCTTTTCGACCTGACTTTTTATTTGTTCTGTCATTTTGATTACGGATGTTTCATCTTTTACGTCGCAAGGGATTAGGATGATTTTCTGATGATATTTTTCTTCTAATTCTTGTTTTAATTTTTGAGCTTTTTCATGATTGTTTAAATAATTTAAAAACACATCATATCCGTGGCTGGCAAAGACTTCGGCAGTTTTGGCACCGATTCCTCGACTGGCACCTGTTATTACTACTGTTTTTTTCATTTTATCACCTGATATTCTTTCTCATGAAATCCTACATATATTTTTTGTTCTGTAATTAAGATGGGACGTTTTATTAACATGCCATTTGTCGATAGTAATTTGATTTGTTCTTCCATCGTCATATTTAATCGTTTTTCTTTTAAATTCATTGTTCGATATAATTGCCCACTTGTATTAAACCATTTGTTGATATTCAATTTACTTTGCAAAATCCATTCTTTTAATTCATCTATTTGTGGTACCTCTTCTACGATGTTTCTTAAAGTGAAATTGATTTTTTTGGCTTCTAGAAACTTTTTAGCTTTTTGACAAGTACTGCATTTGGGATACCAAAGTAATGTATACATATTTTTTCTCCTTTTTTCTTTTTATTATAACATTTTCTTTTTATATTGCTTGCGATTTACATATACTTTTTTAGGCGATGGTATGAAAAAAGCAATCATTGGAATTGTTGGAAGATGGAAAGATGATTCGATTATGGTTTATGAGGAATATGTTCTTGCTATTTTAAAATCAGGTGGAATTCCTTTTTTAATTTTACCAAATTATGAGGATTTCTCTGTAAACATTTTACCTTTTTGTAATGATATGACCGTAAAACAGCAAGAAAACATTCAACCGATACTCGATTTTTGTGATGGATTTTTATTTCCTGGTGGTAGTCGTTGGTATGGATTTGACGAAGTGGTTTATGATTACGCTTTTCAGCATGATAAACCGGTTTTGGGTATTTGTTTGGGAATGCAAATGATTGCAAATTATCCAAATTTTAAATGTCAAAATGCGGATACAACGCATTTGATAAACCACCATCAAAGCAAACAAAAATATGTACATCCCATTTTTTTAAAGCCTAGTAAACTTCGAGATATTTTGAATATTGATTGCATTTTTGTAAATAGTCGTCATCAATCTGCCATTTGTGAAAACGGTTCTTTTCAAATTTCTTCTCTAGCAGAAGATGGGGTGATTGAAAGCATAGAGATTCCTTTCAAAAAGTTTATTATCGGTGTTCAGTGGCATCCAGAAAGTCTTTTTGATGAGGATGTTTTTGCTCAAAAAATCTTTTCAGCTTTTGTTTTTGCTTGTTTTTAGAAGCGCAGTTATTCTAGATTTGTTATGGGAATGATTTCTTCTTTTAATATTGAATATAAATAGGTTTCTACCGGTTTTGGTGACCTTTTCGAAACAAATTCTTGATATCCTTTTAATTGGTTTTTATATGCTTTATCCATTACGTTATTTAGTTTATAGTCGACGATTACCCATTTGGTTGGTGTTTCAATTAGTAAATCGATGATTCCATGGGCTTGGTTTTGGTTTTCTTCCATGATAAATTCTAATTCTTTATATATTTTGTCTTTTTTATATGATTTTAAAAAATCTGATTCAACAAAATTCTGTACTTTTTGACGTAAAAATGAATCTTCGATGATTTGATAATTGGGAAATTGAAAATCAATATTTTCTAAATATTCATGTATTTTAATACCTAATTGCATATTTTGATATTCTTCCTTGGTTATTACCTTCACCTTGTCTTTGGAATACGTTTTCTTTTGCATTGTTATTTCTTGGGTTGCAATTGGTGTGACTTGATAGGTGGTTGATTTTTGGTTTTTGATGACTTGATTTACTTTTTCAAGTAAATAATCTTTGGTTATTTTGATTTTTTCAAGATCAATTTTTTGCTGATAAGACTTTAAAGATGGCCAGATGACATATAAAAAATCTGCTAACGATTGACTTTTTTCTTTCTCTTTGTCTTTTTCTTTTTCGGGTAAAACAAAAATCATCTTTTCTTTGGCACGGGTGGTTGCTACATAAAATAATCGCATTCTTTCTGATAATTCTTCTTTTAGATAATCTTTTTTCATTAATTCTTTGATAAAATTTGAATAAATTCCTTCTTCTTTTAGAGGTGTGATGAATCCATACTTTTGGTTATATAGAAAGGATTCTTTTATATCTTGAATATTAAATTTTTTATATAGACCACTAAAATAACATATGGGAAATTCTAAGCCTTTGGATTTATGAATTGTCATCATTTTGACACTGTTTTCATTGTCTTCTTGTATCGTATAAGTTAAGGATAAATCTTCTTTTTCCAAACGATTTAAAAATTCGTAAAATTCATAAGAACTTTTGCCTTCTTGAGCGATGCTATTTGATAATTCTTGAATTTTCGCAATAATTTGCATATTCTCTTTGATATTTCCAATTTTGATTAGTTTTTGATAGATTTCCGTAGCGGTAATGATGTCATTGATTAATTCTGTCAAGGAAATGATAGAAAATTGATGAATAATATCTTTTAATTTTTCATAAATTGGATTTTGATACCATTGTTTTTGGGTTATCATTTCATATATTTCTTGATCGTTCATTTCAAACAAAAAACTTCTAGCAATACTAGTTAATGAAAAACAAAAGGCGTTATCAAACTTTTTTTCATTATAATGATTTACGACATTTAACAGATTTTTTATAATCCCGTAGCATACAGTTTGATTCATTTTTTCATCTTGATTGATACTGAGAGGAATTTGAAAATAATTGAATACTTTTTTATATAGTGGAAAATTTGTACTTCGATCCATTAAGATGACAAAATCTTTATAGGAAACATTGTGAACTTGATTTCGCTCTTTATCAAATATTTGATATTGTTTTTGAATTTTTTCTTGAATGTCCTTGGCAATGACAAAAGCTTCTATTTCATCGTTTGAAAATTCTTTATTTTTTTTATTTTCATAGGTGAATAGTTCCATTTGATAATTTTCCTGTGTAGAACCCATTTCTTCGTATGCTTTATTTCCATAGATCATTTGATGTTCTAAAACGTAGTTGGCTCCGCCTATTTCCTCATTCATAAGTTGATTAAATGTTAAATTCACATTGGTTAATACTTCTTTTCGAGATCGAAAATTGTTTAATAAATCAATCTTTTCTCCTCCATGGTGATTTCGATATTGTTCATATTTTGTTTTAAATAGATAGGGATTGGCATTTCGAAAGCGATATATGCTTTGTTTAATGTCTCCAACCATGTATACGTTTTGATTGGATATTAATGAGATAAAGTTTTCTTGAATATCGTTGGTATCTTGATACTCATCAATCATAATTTCTTTAAATTGTTTTTTTAATTCTTCACAAATTGGTGAATTATTTTTTAGTAAATGGATTATTTTTTTGGCAATTTCGTTGAAATCGAGATATCCTTTTTCGTTATATCTTTTTTCAATTGTTGAAAAGTAGCGTTTTAAAATGTCACAACATACCAAAATATATGGTTTCATTTTTAAATAATCTTGTTTTAATTGTTCTTTATTTCCATAATCGAGCAGCGTTTGAAACTCTTTTAAACTACGGCTGATATTCTCTTTACATTGTTTGATTTCTTCTTCTGTATTTTTTGGAAGTGATGGAAAGCGCGTACTTCTTACGAAAATCAAAGAGTCCAAATCTTCGGCTTGAAAGAAATTTTGAAATGCATTTTGGCATTTTATTCTATATTCATTGGGAATGATTTGATAAAATTCTTCCAATTTTTTTTGCAATCGGTCTCTTTCTTGAAATACGTATTCTTCGAATTCTTGAATGATTTGCTCTATTTTTGCTTCTTGATAATAGATCGATTCATAATTTTCTAAAATTTCGTTTTGATTTAAATCTTTTTCTAATATATTGACACTTTTTAATAAAGCATTGTAAATCTCTTCATCATTTTTTACACAAAAATCATTTATCATTTGTGTAAAGTTTTGATTATTCGATTCATAATAACTATCCAAAACTTCTCGTAGTGTATCTTTTTTTAATAGATTTGTTAAACTTTCGTCAGTTATCTTTGGATTGGGTGGAAGATTTAAAAGGTAATGGTATTTTCTGACAAGTGATAGTAAAAAGGAATCAAAAGTTGTCACATAAGCACTGTCAAGTAAAGAGAGTTCTTCTTCTAAAGATGGATCGTTTTTTATTTTTTGGCGAATTCTTTCTTTCATTTCTTCTGCAGCTTTATTCGTAAATGTTAAAATGAGCAATTCATTTATGTGAATTTTCTTTTTTAGTTTTTCTAATACCCGTTGTGATAAGACTGCTGTTTTTCCGGACCCTGCTCCAGCACTAACGATAATGTTGGTTCCGGTCTTGTAAATTGCTTCATTCTGTTCTTTCGTCCATGTCGTCATTTTCTTTCTTCCTCCATTTTATTTCAGGAACATTTTGAATATCGTTTTCGGTTCGATAACAAATTTCGTTAAAGGAACAATATTCACAACCAATTAGATTTTTTCCAATTCGTAATGGCTTGATTTGAAAATCCATTTGTTTTAATTGTTGAATATATTTCCATAGGTTTTTTTCTACTATTTTTTCGATTGAATTTAATTCTTCTTCTGAAAATGTTTTGGCATAAACATAAAAGCCATTGTTGGTTTTTTTCATACTTTGAATTAACTTACTATTTTCATATGTTGGATCAAATTGGCTTAGTAATTTTTCTTGATCTATACTATATCCTTGCAATTTTAATTGATTTTGTTTTAATTGTTCTTCGGTATGAGTAAAATCTCTTTTGGGAAGGGATGGTAAAATCTTTTGTAAATAAAAGCCAATGATTTTGGGATTTTTGTACGGCATTTTTTTTAATAAATAAATATAGATAGGCAGTTGCATATTGAGTCCGTAGGAAAGATTGTCTAACGATAAATTTGGATTTCCCGTTTTATAGTCAACGATACTTAATAAGGTTTCTGTTTCGGTTTCTTTTACAAATATTTTATCGATGATTCCGGTTAAGGTAATCTCTGGTTGTTCTTTTAAGGGAACATCAATTCTTTTTTCAGTAATGATTTGAAATGGTTTTTCTCCTTCTTGTTCTTTTAAGGTTAGGATGATTCGTTTTAAATCTTTTTTTAATTTATTAATGAAAAATTCTTCTCTTGGATTTTCTACCTTTATATGATTTCGGTGAAGATTCCAACTTTTTTCAAATTCAAAATTTTCTTCATAGTAATCTTTTAATACTTGATGAAAAAGTGTTCCTATTTTTTGTTCTGTGGATGGTTCATAGGTTTCTAAATGTAAAATGTGATTGACATAATAGCGAAAAGGACAGCGATAAAAATGATCTAGAGAAGAATAAGAAAGTCGCAAGGATTGAATGGTCATAGGAAATGGTTGGAATTGATTTTGATAGGATTGATATGGAAAAGCGGGATAGGTTGCTAATAATGAATCCATGTCTTTATTTTTGATTCCATATTTGCGAAATTCATCAAGGTACATAGCTAATGACAATTGATTGTATGTATGAGAATGAATGTATTCTTTTTCAGTTTTTGAGGTAATTGCTATTTTCATTTTTTCTAAAATACCGGAAGGATATTTTTCTAGTTTTCCATCCGTTTTGGAATACGTTAAAATTACATTTTTGGTCGATTGCAATTTTTTTAAGAGACTTTCTTTTTCTAATTCGTTTTTTTCTTTGGTCGTAGATATGTGCAATAATTTTCGTTCTTCATCACTTAAAAACTCTTCATCTTTATATAATTTTGGAAAATTTCTTTCTGTAGCATTGCAAATGAATACATAACTATCCTCTTTTATTTCTTCTTCTAAAAAATCAACTTCGCGAATTGCTTGTTTTTTTTCTTGGATGGCTGTTGGATCTGTATTTAATTTGTGAATCATAAATTGTTTTCTTTCTTG
>CANQAU010000025.1 GCA_947588935.1 uncultured Bacilli bacterium | reverse complement strand
ACTGGATTGATAATATCAATAAATTCGATGTAATCATCGATTAAACTTTGTTTATTCCTTTTAATATCTAAATAATTTTTGATATAAGAAAGAAAACTGCCAATTTGCCATATGAGTGTAAAGTAAACAAGGATATCAATTGGGATGTTCCATGAAGAAAAAACGACATCTAAAAGACCGATTAAAATGGTGATAAAGATGATCCAGGTTTTTATTTTACCAATGATTAAAGATTGGGCGACTCCTTTTTTTAAATAAAAATACAAATTTAAGGAAGCGATGATGATTTCAAATACAAATACATAAATAAAAGAATGGGTGCGAATAACTAATATCAATAACAAACCAATGGCAAATATCTTATCGGCAATGGCATCCAGTTTTGCCCCATTGATACTTTCGACATGCCATCTTCTTGCTAAATATCCGTCTAAAAAATCTGCGATGGCAATGATGGAACCTAAAAAAAGAATCCAATATACATGAATCGTTAAGCCTAAATAAATGATTACTGGAGTCAATAAGATACGCATGGATGTTAGAATATTGGGAATATATTTTCTCATATGGCTACCTCACTTTTTTATTATATCATATCCCAAAAAGAAAAAGACAATTACCTTGTCTTTATAAATATCTTTTCATTTGCTCTATATTGTGATTTAATGTGTCCAAAAACCAAGTACAGATTTCTTTTAATTCTTCATCTTGGCCTTCATAATTATTTTGAATTTTGGTTACTTCAATGATTCCTTTATTGTTTCCTTCTATCATCATTTTGGCAATTTGACTATCGGTGTGATCAACTTTTAAGCGCATGTCACTCATCATTTCACTACTCATTTTTGCCATTTTGCCAATTTTCTTTTCTTCACATCCATATTTTTTTAATACATTCACTATTTTGTTTTCAATTTTATCATATTCTTGTCGTTGACTATGTAAGGCTTTTAAAAATTCTTCATTTTGGGTTTTGTCTAATATGGTATCTATTCCAACTAACCCCATTTCGGCACATTGATATAGTTTATTTAAATACTCGATTTCTACTACAGAATTCATTTCATTTTCTTTCATGTTCTCACCTATTTATAAGGTGAACACTTTTTTCTATTTTATACTTAGATTTCTTGAACTACAGCGATAATCATCGGTTTACATTCTGTTTCGTTATATAAAAACTTACTTAATTCTGTACGAATTTCGGTTTTGATTTTATTATATTCTACATAGGTATCAGAAATATTTCGATTGATGACATTTTCTGAAATTCGTTTGATTTCACTAATCATTTCTTTGGAATCTTTCACATAGACAAACCCTCTGGTCGTTACTTCTGGACCTACTAATAAGACTTTATCTTTTTTACTGATGGTTGCACTAATGAGTACGATTCCATTTTCGCTTAACATTTCTCTATCTTTGACGACGAGTTCACCAACGTCATCACTGCTTTTTCCATCAATTAAGCAATCGTTTACTTTGATATGATTCATCGAATCTACATAGTTGCCATCTTCTATTTCCACAATATCCCCATTTTGTTTTAGGAAAATATTTTCGGCTGGAATTCCTAAACTATTTGCTAAATTGGCATTTCCTACCATATAGCGGTATTCTCCTTTTACGGGCATGTAATATTTTGGATTCATTAAGCGAATCATTAACATTAAATCTTCACTAGATGGATGGTGTAATATATTTTTTTCTTTTGGTAAAGGAATGATTTTACAACCGGCCATAGCTAAATCATTTTCAATTTTGACTAGTAATTTTTCATTCGCATCATAACGTGGTTCGGCAAAACAAATGGCATCTCCTTTTTTTAAAGTAATATATTTGTCATAGTTATTAATAATTTTGCTAATGGAAGCATAGGGATTTTCTTTATCATCACAAATTAATAAAATGGAATTTGCATCATTGATGTTTGATAAATCTCCAATTAAATCTTCACTAAATTTTAAATATCCTTCTTGTTTACCAAAATTAATGGCATTTTGTAATTTTTTCCCCATTACGACAATTTTTCGATGTGTATTTTCTGCTCCTGCTAGGATATCTTGAATTGTATAAAGATGGGTTGGCAACACGGAAAACATAATTCTTCCTTCGTTTTTATTGATAACGTCTTTAAAAAAGTCCTCTAGTCGATGTGATGGTGAAGTATGTCCTATATGTTCTGAAAAACTAGATTCGCAAAGTAAGCAAAGGACTCCTAATTTTCCAATATAAGCAATTTTTCCTAAATCCATGCCATAAGATCCAGACATCTTTGGATCGATAATGAAATCACCTGTATAACAGATTGCCCCGTCTTTTGTATTTAAAACGTACATAACTGCATCTGGACAACTATGACTTACGCTGATTGGAAAAATACTGGAGCGTCCAAAATTTATTTTCTTGTGAGGAACAATTTCAATGATGTTTTTTTCTGGTACTCCACTTTCTAATAAAACATATTTTGTAAATTTTGTGGCATATATAGCTATATCTGGAATAATTTTTACTAAATCAGCACAGCCACCCATATTTTCATAATGTCCATGAGTGAGAAAAACTCCTCTTATGCGTTTTTTATTTTTTTCTAAATATTCGTAATCCGGAATGATATAATCAATTCCAAAAGAGGTTCCTGTAGCGTATTTTAATCCACAATCAAAGACAAATAAATCTTTGTCTACTTCTACGCAATATGTGTTTTTTCCTGATTCATCTAATCCGCCCAAACTAAAAATTTTAATTTTACTCATAATTCAACTCTTTTCTAAAAAATATTTCTTTAAAGTATTTTTGGTGCTTTTCATTATAGCAAAGAAAAAGAGATATTTCAATCTCTTATTTTTAAATTTCGTTGGTTTCTTCGATTAATTGACTGAGGGTTTTTACTTGCCATCCTTTGTACTCAATTGTTTTTAGAAGGACTTTGACATCTTCTAATTTGGCATTTGATTTTAATAAAATGATGCTACCACTTTCTAAATCACGGTTTACTTTTGCAACATTATAGGAGTTTAATTCTAAACTTGGCTGAACGAGATATTGATTGTTTTTTTTGCATAATTGTTCATTATAATTATTGAGAACACAAATATGGGTATTCTTTTTGATTGAGTTCAGTATTTTTTCGGTTTCATCATATTCTTTTGTATCGTTGTTGATTTGTTCTAATGAGGTTTCTTTTTCAATCGTACTTTTTTTTACTAATAAGGATAACGGAATATTATTTTTTTGAAAATATTGCGATATTTCCCCTGATTTTTCAGCAATGATGGCTATGCTTCTTTTTTTCTTATTTCCTTTTATGATCGTTTTATCTTTATTGTTGGTTAAAGAAATTTCCGGTACAATTTGATCGTAAATTAAATAATATTTATTAAATGCTCCAAAAGATTTCATTTTTTGAAAGCTCTTATCGATATTTACTTTTAAGCCATTCATTCCTGGAATAATTGTATTTTCTTTGATTTGGGCATTTTCAAATTGAATATCTTCTTCTGCCATAATGGCAATGCTTTCATATATTGGATCTTTTTGGCGCATGATTGTCGCAATTTTTTCCGTATAATAAAAACTGAATAACATAATGGCAACAATTCCAAAATATTTGTAAAAATTCTTCATGTGTTTCACCACTAAATTATATTCATTTTTCTTTTTTGTATTAGCACTTCTGATTTTATTTTCAAATTTCTTAGTAAGATTTTTATGATTTTTTCTTCTTTTTTTCTTTCATTTGTTTTACTAATTCTACTTCTTCTTTATTAATGAAGGAATTATCTAAAAGCAAAGCAATATCGACCGATAGTTTTTTGGAGATTTCTTCTAGTTTTTTTAAACTTGGGTTACGCTTTTCTTTTATATATGCATAGATGTTGCTCTTACTGATTTGTAAATCGTCGGCAAGTTGTTGGTACGTCCAATGATTTTGTTCTTTATAATCTTTTAAAATTTTACTTATCTTTTTCATTTTCTTCACCTATTTTCGATGATGAAACAAAGCTTACGGACTGGACGATTACTTCTGTTATATATTTGGTGTTATCCGATTCGTCTTTATAGGTTCTGGTTTGAATTCTGCCACGAACGGCAATTGTATCTCCTACTTTACAATATGTACAAGTGTTTTCCGCAATTCCATTCCATAACACACAGCGAATAAAATCCGATTCATACATTCCATCAGCATTTTTGTAATTTCTTGGGATGGCAATATTAATAATTGCTCTTTTTTTATTATTTTCCATTTCTTCGTAAACTGGCTCTTGTGCGAGTCGTCCTACTAAAATAACGTTATTCATCTTCTTTCCTCCTTTCTTTTAAGAATGTAACAGTTTCTTTTGTTTCGTTCAAAAGACTAAATATGGTTTTTGAGACATGAAAAAAATCCATTTTTGAAAAATGGATTTTTCTTTTTTCATTTTGGAATATTTTTCTGACATATTTTTTATTATTCCTTAAGTAATCGATTTAATTCGACAGCATATTCCATCGGTAATTCTTTTTTAAAGTCATCAATAAATCCCATGATTAATAATTCTTTTGATTGTTCTTCACTTAATCCTTTACTTTGCAAATAAAATAATTTTTCTGCACTGACTTTTGAAATAGTTGCTTCGTGTTCTAATATTGACGAGTCATTTTCTACTATATTGGTTGGATACGTATCGCTTTTGGCACTACTATCTAATAAAATGGTATCACATTTGACGCTTGCCACGGAATGAATCGCACTTTTACCAATTTTGGTAGTACCTCGATAATTGGCGATTCCTCCCTCTTCGGCAATGGATTTGCTGATGATATTACTTTTGGTATGTGCTCCTAAGTGAATCATTTTTGCTCCGGCATCTAAATATTGGCCTTTTTTGGCATAGGCAATACTTATTGAATTGCCCGTTGCATAGTCTCCTTTTAAGATACATGATGGGTATTTCATGGTAATTTTACTGCCGATGTTTCCATCTACCCATTCCATCTTTCCATTTTCTTCTACCAGAGCTCTTTTCGTTACTAAATTGTAGACATCCGTTGACCAATTTTGGATTGTTGAATAACGGCATTTGGCATTTTTTTCTACAAATATTTCTACTACTCCAGCATGAAGAGAATTTTTGGAATAACTCCTAGCTGTGCAACCTTCGATATAGGAAAGTTCGGCACCCTCTCCGACAATGATGATTGTTCTTTCAAATTGTCCTAGAGATTCTGTATCAATTCGAAAATAACTTTGCAATGGACGATCTAACTTTGTATGTGGAGGAATGTAGATAAAGGATCCACCACTCCATACTGCTCCATTTAAAGCAGTGTATTTATTTTCTTTGTAGTTTACAAGTGTATTAAAATATTTTTGAAATAATTCTGGATATTGTTTTAGTGCTTCATCTGTACTTAAAAATATTATTTCTTGTTCTGTATTTTGTTTATGATAAATTACTTCACTTTCATACTGGTTGGTAACTCCACCTAAATATTTATTTTCGGCATCGATTACTCCTAAATTACAGAAAACTTGTCTTGTCTGCTCATTTACGTCTTCCCAATTTTCTTTTACGGTATCTTGAGTACTCTTATAATAAAGAATTTCATCAAAATTTATTTCTAAAGTTGGTCCAAATTTAGGATTGTCTAATTTTTCAAATGCTTCAAATGATTTCAAACGAAAATCAAGCATCCATTTTGGCTCTTGTTTTTTCTTTGATAAATTGATAATAAATTCTTTGGTTAATTTCTTTTCCATCAAAAATCACGTGTTTATTATAACGCAAAAACTCATATTTAAACAATTGAATTTTTTTTAAAACGTTGATATAATTTTGGTATGATATGGAGGTATAGTTATGAATTTAAATACACAGATTATGAATGACAATATTTTATACCTCAATGAATGGATGAAATATAATGAATCTTTACAGGGAGTATTACAAATTGTTGGCCCTGATTTAGTTTGTAATATTAATGGTCATACCGAAGCGATTGATATTAGCGATTATTATTTACCAAACATTTTATATAACCCTACTTTACGGGAACAGATTAAAGATAAAAATAAAATTAACGGTGAAGATTTATTTCGAATTATCCGTGTAAATGTTATTGCAGAAAGTTTAAAAAATCAAAGAATGGTAACCGAAAATGATTTATATATTACCAAAATGGAAATGAAAAAAGATGAAAATGGACAAAGTTTTGTTTCTTTTGAGGATAATTATGGTCATAAATTTAAAATGGCAAAAAATCCAGAAACCGTATGGAATGTTTATCAAAAACTATTATCTACAGGAACTAAAGTTTATTTAAATGATTTTAAACGAGAAGTGGAGATGGTAAATAATGGCTAAGGCAATAAGAGTACAAGATTATGTTGAGCAAAGAGGAACTCCAATGGAGCGATATAATATTGAAACTTTTATTTATGATGGCATTAAATATCAAAGTTTGATTACAGATTCAGCCGTTCAAGAACTGGATCATGCTATTTCCAAAATCGATGAAGCTTTATTAAATAAGAATGAAAATGCTCTTTCTTTGGATCGTTATCGTCAAAGTGCTCTTCAAGAAAGAGAAAATATTGCTTTGCAATCTAGTCAAGCTCGGACTTTAAAATTAGAACAAGAACAAAGTGGTGAGCAACAGCGTGCTGGTTATATTAATGCAGCGATTTTGCTGGCAGTAGTAGCGAATTTAGGACTTTTGATTGCGGTCACTCTTATTGTGTTAAATTTGTAGTATTATTTTTATTTTTAAACCATATATTTAACTAGAAAGCAGGAGGATATATGGAAATATTAAAGGTTTCTAGCAAATCAAATCCTAGTAAAGTTGCAGGTGCTATTGCTAATATTTATCGCGAGCAAAAAGAGGTTGAAATTCAAACAATCGGTGCTGGTAGTTTAAATCAAGCAATTAAAGCAATTGCCATTGCTAGAGGTTTTGTTGCACCTAGTGGTGAAAATTTGGTTGTGATTCCCGCATTTAATGATATTGTGATTAATGGTGAACAGAAAACTGCTATGAAATTACTCATTATGAATAAATAGAGATATCGACTTTGAT
Source organism: uncultured Bacilli bacterium (assembly GCA_947588935.1). GTDB lineage: Bacteria > Bacillota_I > Bacilli_A > RF39 > UBA660 > MGBC162267. The sequence goes on along the minus strand of CANQAU010000025.1, from coordinate 11,605 downwards.
ATCCCTTTTTTATTTTTCCCATCTGGCATATAATCCACACGGTAAGATTAAATCGCTATTTTTCATTTGAATTCCTAATTCATCACTACTGATGATTCCTTGATATTTTTCACCTACTGTCAGTTTTAAAATATTTTCTAATACGGTTTTGGATAAGCCTGTACTATATGAGTTGATTAAAAAGAGAATTGGATCTTCGCTTAATAAATCTACACAAAGTTGTACTAACTCAAATAAGTCATGTTCAATATTCCAAATCTCATTTTTGCTTCCTCTTCCAAAACTTGGAGGATCCATTAATATCATATCATAATGATTTCCTCGACGGATTTCTCTTTTCACAAATTTTATGACGTCATCTACTAAAAAACGAATAGGCTTATCTTCTAAATGATTGGCTTTTACATTTTCTTTTGCCCAATCAATCATTCCTTTTGATGCATCAACATGAACTACTTGTGCCCCTTCTTTTAAAGCTGCTATGGATGCTGCTCCTGTGTATGCAAATAAATTTAAAACTTTGATAGGTCGATTTGCTTCTTGAATTTTTTTTCGAATGATATTCCAATTATAAGCTTGTTCTGGAAATAAGCCAGTATGTTTGAATCCCATTAATTTTAAATTGAATGTTAAATCTTGATATGTTACTTTCCATGTTTTAGGCATCTTTGAATTGTGAATTAGCCACTCTCCTCCACCTGAATTACTTCTTTTATACGTGGCATCGATATTTGTCCAATATGTTTCATTTTCTTTTCTATTCCAGATAATTTGAGGATCTGGTCGTAGTAATTTCACTCCGTTCCAGACTTCTAATTTCATCCCATCAGCCATGTCTAAGATTTGATAATCGTTAAAATCTGCAACTGTTTTCATTTTTTTATTCTTTCCTTTGTTAGTGCAATTATAAATGGTGTTATTCCTTCTAATATTCCATTAATCAATAGAAAGTATCCTAACATGAATATTTGAACATTTGGCTCATAATTTAAATTCATTGTTGTTAATACCCCACTTAATATAAACAACATTAAAACAGCAATTTCACTTTTCCACATTTTATTATTTCGATCATGATAATAATCTGCTTTTTTTAATTTAATGAGAGACTTTAAAATAATCCATGCAAATAATAATCTCATAAGGTGTAAAGCGGATGTGTTAGGCTTGTAAAAAAAGGATATGATTCCGATTATGATGCTACTAATACAGCAAAAAATTCCTTCATAATCTCGATATTCTTTGGTTAATAAAAATCTTGCAAAATATACAATTCCCTCTGCAATCATGACTATCAAAAAGATGGTATTTATATCACTTATTTTCAAAATTGGGAATAGTAAAACTGTTACTCCAATTAAAATTAATAGGCTTGCAGTTGCCAGATCCACTTTTGGTTTCCATTTCATATTATTCTCTCTCTTTCTACTTTTATCTTAACGTAGAGTTTTTTTGAAATCAATACTTTCTTGATATAAACCAATTCATTTTTGTTTTCAATTTTCCAAATTACACAAGATCCTAAAACGTGTTTCGAGTAGTTCGGTTACGGTAAATTGTTTTCAACTTCCTAAATTACACAGGATCCTAAAACTTGCCCAACGGTTGTTAAAGATTTCTTCATGTTTTCAACTTCCTAAATTACACAGGATCCTAAAACGATATTGTAGAACAGCTTTTATTACAGCTTGTTTTCAACTTCCTAAATTACACAGGATCCTAAAACAGTTAATGATTATGCATGGCAATATGACAAGTTTTCAACTTCCTAAATTACACAGGATCCTAAAACTAAGTATTAAAGATATCTATGTTATAGATAGTTTTCAACTTCCTAAATTACACAGGATCCTAAAACACTTAATCTTTCAATATCTATATTGCTTAAGTTTTCAACTTCCTAAATTACACAGGATCCTAAAACTATGAAAGGTGGTGATATTATGAGTGAAAAGTTTTCAACTTCCTAAATTACACAGGATCCTAAAACAATGCTTGTGCCATTATTGTAACATCATTTGTTTTCAACTTCCTAAATTACACAGGATCCTAAAACTTGCCCAACGGTTGTTAAAGATTTCTTCATGTTTTCAACTTCCTAAATTACACAGGATCCTAAAACGATATTGTAGAACAGCTTTTATTACAGCTTGTTTTCAACTTCCTAAATTACACAGGATCCTAAAACAACATCTATACATTGACGTAGATAAATTAGGTTTTCAACTTCCTAAATTACACAGGATCCTAAAACGATTCGAAGGCACTGGTCTGAAAGTTTTGAGTTTTCAACTTCCTAAATTACACAGGATCCTAAAACCTATAGATATTATATCATAGAATATTAAAAATTCTGTAAAAAAGAATTTACATTGTCGCTAATTGTGTTGAAATTTCTTTTTATTTCTATATTTTGCTGGTATGCTTTATTCATTAAAATATAAGTTAGATATTCTTGTTCATTTTGGGCAATCACAGAATCTGAATGAGATATTTTTATTATATATTCTCTAATACTTCTTTCTACAACTTCTTTTTGAAAATCCACAGGCCATATATTTTCTAATTTTTTTAAAATTTCATATATTGAAAATTGTTTTAATTCTTTTTGAATAATTAAATTATATTGTTCAATATTTGATTTTTGTGAAATATCAAATGTATAACAATTATCATAATCACAAAATTTAAAATCTATTAAATTACTGTCGTAAAAAATGACAAATATTTTATTTTTACATGTTTCTATGTAGCTATTTAATAATTTCGATAAAATTTTCTTTATATTTGTATCTTTATATATAAAATTTACATTATCTAATATTATTTTTTCCGTATCATTTTCTAACTCGTATTCTAAATTTAAATCTGTTCGTTTTATGATATCATTCACAATATTTTCAATATCATATAATAAAATGTCATTATCTAAAGAATTATTTTCTCTTATGGATGAAATAATATATTCATAGAACAAACTTCCTTTTTTAAAAGTTGTACTTTCTAATATTTCTGGAAAACTAGATAAGGATAATAATATTGTATTTTTGGAATCTAAATCATTTTCTCCAATACTAATTTTAATGTCTTTACTTTTATTTTTTAATAATTTATAAAATTTGAAAAAGAAATGAAAAAAATAGTTATTATCTAAAATCAAGACATGATTATCTTTTTGAATAAATTCTGATATTTCTTGATTTTCATAATTCACTTTCAAACGAATCAGGATAATCACCTCCGAAAATTACAAATTCTTTTCCTCCTACTAACGAATCAAATTTGTTCTTATCTCCTCTTAAATAAATTATATCTTGATATTGTTTTTCGGTTATTTTTAGTAATATTATTTTTCCTTTTTGTGGAACAATTTTATCTAATTTCATCATATATTGTCTCATTGATGTATCATTTTGAATTACTTTTGAATAAACTGAATATTGCAACATATAAAATCCGTGACGAATGATATCTCTATGAAATTTACTATAAATTTTTTTATCAATTTCTTCTATTACAGGCAGATCGTAGATTAAGAGTAATCGCATTTGTTTATAAAAATTTATGTATTTCATAAAGTTGGAAAATGTATATAACTTATATCGCCTGTTTCTAAATATTTAAAAAGATATTGAACATAGAATTGAATGGCAGTATGTAGTTTGTATTTGGCATTATTAAATGTAATTATGTTATTTAAAATATCTACTAAGTTTCTTTTTATTTCTGGAGTTAAATAATTTTCTATGCTATTATTTAATATTTCATATACATACCAATCACAAATTGGACGAAAAGGTTCTAAAAAATCATCTGCTAGATTATAACCATTGAATTCACTTTTGTGGCAAATTCCAATAGCTGGAATGTATCCACATGCTACAATTTCTTGTGATATTTTAGAGCGAATAATTTGATAAATGTAATTTAATGCATAGTTAATGATATCTTCATTGAATCTTTTAAAAGTTATACCAAACAATTCTTTAAAATATACTCTGTTGGCAATTCCTTCTTTATTTGTTACATCACCAAAAGTTATATCGGAAATCATACTTTGTAATAATTCTATTTTATTGATTTGTCCATTTTTTTCTAGTGTTGCAATTTGATTGTTTATTTTATTTTTTATAATTTCGGTCCATAAATATATTTTACTATTTTGATCCCAACTAATTTGCTGTTTTATTTTTTTGGGTGCTCTGGTGTGATTATATAATGTTTGAATACTTCCTATAGGCATATGTGATGTATCATTTAATATAACATTTATTCCTCTTTCACATAGAGTAGATAACAATCTTAAGGAAATATTACATCTTGGATCATCAAATATGATTGTACTTATTTCATCTATATTAATATAGTAGTTACTTTCTTCATAATTTACCACAAAATTATTTAAATCTAAATTAACGCGCAATGCTTTTTCTATATATATAGTTCTGAATGCCATTTTATAGAAAAAGGAGATGCCGGTTTTAAGCATCTCCTTTTGGTTACCTAAAATATAGTTATAATAGGAAACCCTGTGTAATTTGGGAAATTGAAAACAACTTCAATTTCATTTTTTATTTTAAACTATTCTTTGGGCCATGTCAAACGCTTTTTCTTATTTCCCAAAACATCTACATCATATAAAGTAAATTTATCTTTTGGAGACAAATATTTTCCAGATTTACATTGAATAGATTTGTTTGACTTACTAAATCCTTTTACATATTCTTTCAATATCTCTCCATTGCTTTTTGTAATTTCTATGTAATTTCCATTATATAAATCTTCTATAAATTCAACATTTTTTCCTTTGACATATTCATTATAATATTGGATATATAAAGGATGGCTTTCATTTATTGTTTTTGTTTTTTGATTTACAACTGGAGAATAGACTGGCACAAATATAATTTTTTTATTTTCTTTATCCCAATATAGTCTTGTACAATATATTGAAACGCTGTCTAATCCAATTAATGTATTTTCCTTTTTATTCATATTCTTTTTTTCTAGCAGAAATGGAGAATTAACTTTTTCCATATATCTTAATTTTTTAATCAGAACTCCGTTTCCATTTTTGGATGGAGTTACAATTCCGTTTTTCAAATAATCAAATTTTGTATCTAAATCCATTTTTTCAAGACAATAATTTAAAAATGGATTTTCATTATTATTTTGATATTTTTGATAAATTTCTTGCAAAAAATGAAATAATTTTGGATTTTGTGTTTGACAAAGCAAAGTGAATTTTTCGTTTTGATCATCCAATAAAACTTCTAATTTTTCTTTATCTTCTTTTTTTCTGATTAAGTCCGGCGCATAAATATTATCAATTTGACTTATCTTGTAATATTGATTTTCCTTTTTTATAAATGAGCATATATTCGCATTTGATAGTGATCGATTTATATCTTTATTTACTTGCATGGATATTTTAATATCATCGTCACTTTTAATTTGAGAAATAGCGTCCTTATACTGATACATATTGAAATTTAATAATAACTGTTCAATTTTGGTTCCTATATTTTGATTCATAATCCAAAATTGCGGATTATTTTGGGACTCGATAACCAATTTTCCAATTGGAGTCGTTGCAATTCCTGCAACGATGGAAGCGTCTACAGCATGATGATATTTTCCGTCATCTCGGTCTTTATCTAAATCCCATTGTTTTCGTATTTTATGTGTTAATTGTCCTGGGATTGATAATGTTTTTATATTAATCTTTGTTCCATAACTTTCTAAGTATTCATTAAAATAATGGATTTGATTTATCATTTCCTTTGTTGCATACGCCGTATCTCTTAAATTTCGATTGAAGAAACGCGTAGAATATTTATTAATATCTTCTTGTAATAAAAAATTCTTTTTCTTTTTTTCTGAAATTTTTAAATTGCATATTCTTTTAGAAAATTCTTCAAACTCTGTATCACTTAAGAAATTGTATGGAATTTTATTTTTTTTCTTACTATTACAATCTCTACAAGAAATAGTTTTATTATCAAATGAATCATCAGCACTTTGACTAATTGGCAAAATGTGTTCGACTTCCACAGTATTGTTTAATACTAAATTTTTATCGATTGGTTTCCCACAGTATGGGCACATGCCATTGATTTCTTCGAATAGCATTATTCTTTCTATCATATTTTCTGTTATTTGTTCATCTCTTGCATATGTTTCTAAAAAGGATATCGCTTGTTTTCTATTTTTTTCATTTTCTTTTTGTTCTTTTTCGATTTCTTTTCTTTTTTCTTGACCATTCATCTCTGTTGTAGATTCAACGGCGATAATTTCTGGATACGTCCCCTTTTCTTTTATGATTGCATTGATAATTCGAATGGATTGACGAAGTGTTTTCTTTACTTGTGGGGAAGCTACAATATCATCTACCAGAACCGAATTCATAAGCAATAATCCTTCACCATTTCCATACTTTCTTATTCTCTCTTCTCTTGCTTCTTTATCATAATCAAATTTGTGTGAGACTTGCATGAAATTTAAACATGTACTTAACATATCATGAATAGCTCGCTTTAATGCTTTTTCACTTAATGCATGGTACTGTAAAGCTTTAGTGTTCGATTTTTTTAATTTATTTTGAATTTCTTGTATTGCCTTTTTTTCTTCTAAAGTGCACACATGAATTTGGCTTAACATATTATCTATTTCTACGATTCCTGGTGCAACTGCCATTGTTTTCATTAATTCATTATAATTTTGAAAATCATTATCTATTAGCCATGACATATCTAATTTGTTATCTTGGTATACCTTTTTTACCATATGATAAATATTCAATAAACTAAATTCTGGTTTTCCATCTCTATCTATTCGATAACCACTAATGTCTTTTTTTGTTAAACCTAATACGTCTTTTAATACTTTCGTATAACTTACTGAGATATTATTCATACAATATTTCCATATTTCTTCTAAACCTTGTGTTGTCAATTTATAAAATGATAACTCTTTGGTCTGAGAAAGATATACATATTCTTGATTCTTAATATTTTCAATATTATTAATTTTAATATTTATAAAGTCATTTAATAAATTAAATTTTTCTGCAAAAATATTTGCATTTACAGCGCATTGTTCATGAGGATAGATTTTACATTTTCCAATTAAATCTTCAAATAAATATTTTTCTTTACCAGCTTTTTTTAGTTCTTGAATTTGAATAACATCTTCTTGATTTTTAAATCTTCCATATGGAGTAAATGATGTTTCGCTTCCTGGTCCTTCCCAAAATTTTCTTTTTCTATCAAAAATTGTTATTAAATTTTCTTGAATATTTTTAAGTTCAGGATAATATTTCATTTGTACATGTAAAATTTCTTCTAGTTCTTTTTTTAAATCCGAATGATTTACTACTTCTTCGGATGCACGATACTTTCCTTGTTGATTCCATTTTTCTAAATAATATTCACATGGTAATTTTCCATTTAAATCTATTAAATTTCTTCCTTCATCACCGAAAGGAATATATCCTCTATGGGACATTAAATAGCATATTATATTTACCATCTCTTGCTGTGTTATTTTTTCTTTTAAACTTTTTACTCTAATCGCAATCAGATTTGTTTCAATTGTTATATGGTTTGGAAAGTTAATTTTTTCAAATAATTTTAATGATTCTGATATACGATTATTTTTCCTTTTTTTTCTACGTCTGGCATTCCTGGAAATTCTTCTGTCTTCCGATTTGCTTGCTTCTGTATATAATCTTACTCCTTTTTCTTCGATGATTTCATCATTCACGTTGATAATCGAGTATCCAACATTATTTATACCTAAGTCTAACCCTATAATATATTTTTCTTGCAATGATATCACTTCCTATATGCTTTATAACATACTATTTTTTGAAACTCAATCATTATTTTTATAAAAAAAATAGATATGTGTTACATATCTATTGTAATTGTTCAAATTGGCTATTATATAATTCGGCATAGAAACCATTTTGTTTCATTAATGAATTATGATTGCCAATTTCTACAATGTCTCCTTCTTTCATAACGAGTATTAAGTCTGCATTTTTAATCGTAGATAAACGATGGGCTATGATGAAAGAAGTTCTTCCTTTCATTAATTCATCCATGGCTTTTTGAATTAAGATTTCAGTTCTCGTATCCACATTACTGGTAGCCTCGTCTAAAATCATTACTTTTGGATTTGCAAGGATTGCGCGAGCAATTGTAAGTAACTGTTTTTGACCTCCAGAGACATTATTCGTTTCTTCATTTAATTCCATTTGATAAGCATCTGGTAGTGTTTGAATAAAATGGTGAACATGCGCCATCTTCGCGGCATTTATTACCTCATCATCACTAGCTGACAATCTTCCATATCTTAAATTTTCCATAATAGTACCATTAAATAACCAAGTGTCTTGTAATACCATTCCAAAAACATTTCGTAACTCGCTTCGTTTAAATTCATTGATATTGTGACCATCTATTAATATTTCGCCTTGACGAACCGTGTAAAATCTCATTAACAGTTTAATCATAGTCGTTTTTCCAGCACCGGTTGGACCCACAATTGCAATTTTTTGTCCAGCTTTTACTTTGGCATTAAAATCATTGATGACAATTTGATCTTGATTATAACCAAAGCGAACATGTTTAAATTCAATATTTCCTTTTATATTTTCTAAATCAATATCTTGAGTTCCATTATCCTCTTCTTCTGTTTCTTCTAAGAATTCAAATACGCGTTCAGCGGCAGCAATCATAGATTGAATTTGGTTCATTACTTGAGCTAATTGTGCAATTGGCTGGGTAAAATTTTTCGAATACTGAATAAAAGATTGAATATTTCCTACATTAATTTTTCCTTTGGAACAGTAGTAAGCTCCAATAATTGCAATGACTGCATAATTTAGATTTCCAATAAAGTTCATAATCGGGTGCATTAACCCAGCAAAAAACTGACTTTTCCATCCTGATTCATATAATTTTTCATTTTCTTTTTGAAATTCATTAAGCAGTTTTTCTTCGGCATTAAATGCTTTTACTACTGTATGCCCACCAAGCATTTCTTCTACTTCGCCATCGACTATTCCTAAATATTCTTGTTGGCGTTTAAAATATTTTTGACTATGTTTCATAATAAACATGACAAATATTGATGCAAACGGAAGAACTAACGCAGTTAAGATTGCTAATCCAACATGAATACTGCACATCATGATAAAAATTCCTACAACCGTAACAATTGATGTTATCAGTTGAGTGGCACTCTGATTTAAACTTTGTTGCAATGTATCAATATCATTGGTGATAATAGACAATGTTTCTCCGGTTGTTTTCGCATCGAAATATCGCATAGGTAATTTCTTTATTTTTTGTGACATTTCTTTTCGTAGTCGATATGTTGTATCATTACTAATCTTGGCCATTACTAAACTTTGAATATATGAAAATATTGCACTTAACACATATAAACTTAATAAAACAAGTAATATTCTGGCAATATTATTAAAATTGATTCCACCGGTTCCTGTAATTTTCGAAATTAAACCATTATATAATTCCTGAGTTGCATTTCCCAATATTTTCGGTCCTGCTATAGAAAAAATTGTACTTGCAATTGCTAAAATAAATACAATGATCAATGATATTTTATATTTACTTATATATTGAATTAATTTTTTTAATGTTCCTTTGAAATCTTTCGCTTTTTCGACCATCATTCTCGGAGGCCCCATTTTTCTTCTAGCCATATAATTCATCCTCCTTTAATTGTGAAAGAGCTATTTCTTTGTAAATTTGACAACTTTTTAATAATTCTTGATGTGTTCCAATTCCAACAATTTCTCCTTTATCTAAAACGATAATTTGATCTGCATGCATGATTGTACTGATTCTCTGTGCTACTATGAAAATGGTTGCTTCTTTGGTTGCTTCATTAAGTGCTTTCCGTAAATTTACATCTGTTTTATAGTCTAATGCAGAAAAGGAATCATCAAAAATATAAATTTCAGGATTGATAGCAATTGCTCTTGCGATTGATAAACGCTGTCTTTGACCACCTGATACATTTGTTCCGCCCTGACTGATTTCATTATCAAATTTCTTTTCTTTTTCTTCAATAAATTCTGTAGCTTGGGCAATTTCGGCAGCACGCTTCATGTTTTCTTCTGATTGGTCTTTTGCTCCAAATAGAATATTTGAACGAATGGTTCCACTAAATAAATTTCCTTTCTGAGGAACATAGCCAATTCTTTCTCTTAAATCTTGGATAGAACATTTTTGAATGTCGATGCCATTGATCATAATTTTTCCGGATGTAATATCATAAAAGCGAGGTATTAAGTTAATTAATGTTGACTTTCCACTTCCCGTGGATCCGATGAAAGCAGTTGTCGTTCCTGGTGTTGCCTTAAAACTAATATTTTTTAATACATCTTCTTCCGCATTTGGATAACGAAAATAAACATTTTTAAACTCTACAATTCCTTTTTTGTTTTCTAAAAATTGTTCGATTTTTGCTGCGTTTTTAATTGAAGTTTCAGTTGATAAGACTTCTCCTATTCTTTTTACAGAAACCCATGCTCTTGGTAAAATGATGGATACCATAGATAATACCAAGAAAGACATAATGATTTGCATGGCATAGGTGATGAAGGCCATCAATGTTCCAACTTGTAGTGTTCCGAAATCAATTTGTTTTGCCCCAACCCATACAATTAATATGGATACGCCGTTCATGATAAGCATCATGGTTGGCATCATAATTCCCATGACTCGATTACAAAATAAATTTGTTTTTGCTAAATCTGTATTTGCTTGATCAAATCTTTCTTCTTCGTGAATTTCTGTGCTGAATGCTCGTATGACTGGAATACCAGTTAAAATTTCTCTGGAAACCAAATTTAATTTATCTACCATTTTTTGAATCAATTTAAATTTTGGCAATACGATAGAGAATAAAATGATTACTACTGTTATAATCAAGCCAATTGCTAGTGCTAATATCCAATTCATAGAATTTCCCATTACTTTTAATAGTGCCCCTATTCCTAAAATGGGACTATAAATTATCATTCGCAAAAGCATAACAAAAAGCATTTGAATTTGTTGTATATCATTTGTACTTCTCGTAATTAAACTTGCTGTACTGAATTTTTCAAATTCTTGGTTTGAAAAACTCATAATTTTTTTTACTACTACATTTCGCAAATTAAATGCAAATTTTGCACCAATTCGACTTGATAAAAAGCCGATTATTAAAGTGATCATCATAATTAAGGCAGCTATTCCAACCATTTTTATACCATTATTAATGATAAAACTCATTTGCATTTTTTCTATATTGACATTTAGCTTTTGATATTCCTTTTTTACGGATTCAATGGCAATCTGCTTAATCATCGAAGTTTCATAATTTTCCATTTGACTAGAAAAACTATGGAAAATTTGTGTTTTCATATTTGCATCTAATTGGGCTAATAGTGGTAACGCACTTTGGTTTTCTTGTAATGGTAAATGGAATTGTTGAATCATTTCTTTGGACGGATTATCTAGTTCTTCTGTCAATATTAAAAGTATACTAAATTCACGCGTAATTTGATCATCTAAATTTTTGGTATTTT
>CANQAU010000024.1 GCA_947588935.1 uncultured Bacilli bacterium | reverse complement strand
GACCTCTTGAATCACGACCGTTTTGTGTAGAACCTTGGGCTTTAACGTGAGCGAATAATTGTAAATTTAACTTTAATAAGTTCATTTTTCTTCCTCGCTTTCGATTTTGATATTTTTTGGATACGTTTCTTCTAGTTCTTTGTATAAAGAAATCATATTTTCAATTAACGTTTTTGTGATTTTATCGTTTGATTTTATCCATAATTCAAATTCATCGGTTCTTTTTTGATAGGAAATTGCCTGAGGATTGAATCTTATGGTGGCATTTATCGTCGTTGTTAAAATGGAAGATACTCCTGCACAGACAATATCTTTTCCGTAATCATCATAGAGCGCATGCCCTTTTATGATGATTTTTTCTTTTTGAATTTTTATTTGAATCATGATTACTTCACTTCAATTTTTTTCACTGTTAATTTTGTATATGGTTGTCTATGTCCTTGTTTTTTACGATATTTCTTTTTTGGACGATATTTGAAGACGATAATCTTCTTTCTTTTTCCATGACGGTCGATGCTACATACTACTTTTGCTCCCTCTACATAAGGAGTACCTGATACTCCGTTTGCAAATAGGACTGTATCAAAAGTAACTTCACTACCTACTTCTTGATCTAATTTTTCAACGTAGATGGTGTCGCCTTCTTGTACATAGTATTGTTTTCCACCGGTTACAAATATAGCTTTCATTTCATACCTCCTTGTTTTTTTAAGACGCGCCGAACAAAGGTAACAAACGTTTTCTAAACCCATTTCGAGCGGTTTTTGAAAGCCAATCGACATTTCAAAACATGATTAGTTTATCAGAGATTTTTTCATCTGTCAATGAAGTTTGTCAGACTTTCTGGCTTTTCTAGTGATTGAATGCATTTTTTTAAAGAGACTTCTTTTTCGTTTTCTTTTCTTTTTTGCCATGGTTTATTTTTGATGGTATAAAGAGAACCAAAAAAGAATAATAAGACACTCAATTGATAGTTTTCAGAAGGATGTGGTTGATATGGGGCTTGCTTGGCAATTAAGAGGGCTGGTACAAGGCTCATCCATAACGGATAAAATTTTAGAAAACGACGAATTTGATATTTTCTTTGATTTTGCTCTTGAATTTGAATTAACTCCGCTTTCATTTGTTCTAATTGTTCTTTTTTCTTCTGCGTTTCAAAATTTTTTCGTGTTTCTATCAAAACTCTTCCTTCTTTCCATTAAAATAATTTTTTAAAAATTCTTTTTCATGAAGATAACGATTTTGATACCAAAAAAAATGAAGCGTATCTTTCTTTAAGCTATCAAGATCTGGGTAGTCATGACTTTGAATTTTACAATAAGGAATTTCATATAAATATCGTTCTAGAAAAAATTTGTTTTGCAACAATTTTTGCATTTTCCATTCTTCCATCCATTTCAAAATTAAAAAACTCAAAATCAGATAGTGATTGAAACTATGAATGCTCATACCGACTATCCATACGAAAAGAATAAGCAAGGTGAAAGATAAGTATCGATGTAGGGCTTTTTTATAGGAAGAAAAATATTCCAAAATTGAATGCAATAAAATACTGCCATCGAGGGGGATGATGGGTAATAAATTAAAGAATAAAATGGTTTTGTTATAGAAATGAAATAATTGATAGGTAGATAAACGAATGATACTCCACTCTTTTAAGAGATACATCAGCAAAATGAAAAGCAATTGCATTGTGACTCCCGCAATGGCAATGATCATTTCTTGTTTTAACGGGGTATTGATTGGTTTGTTGACTTTCGTGATTCCTCCAAAGGGATAAATGGTGACGGAAGTGATTTCGTATTCAAAATGTCTTAATACGAAAATATGCCCTAATTCATGAATGCTAACGATGGTAAATATGAGAATAAAGTTTTTGATATATCCAGAAAAAAGCGCCATTAAAATTAATATTTCCGTGGTAAAGTGAACTTTATATATTCGATGTATATTCTTCATAATTTAAATACTGCCCATCTTTTTGGATAACAAAATAGACGTGATTATCAATGGCACTTCCAAGAAGATGATTTTTCTCCACATAATCATACATACTTAAATCAATATTGGTAATGTTTCCATACCAAATATCTACTCCATCAATTCCTTGAATGATGATGCATGGTCCATAATTTTCTTTTTCTCCTAGAAAAACAACAATCCCACTATTTAATGCACTGATGGTACTATCTTTTTTGACACTCGCCATAATTCCATCATAGTAATTGGTTACGTTTTCCAATTCGTTGTGTTCATTTTGCACTGGAATGACATTTTCGGGCATGGGTATGGGAAGGGAATGACCAAAACGATCCGTTAACCATTCGTTCATACTGGTAAATGATAAAGTGGTTTCAAATATTTCCTGTTTTAGTATGTTCTTGTATGTTTCATTTGAATAAGATACAATGGTACTTATTAAAACGAGGATGATGGATAATAGAAGACGTGTAAACAGGCCATTTTTGCCTTTTGGGGGTTGATGGTCTTTAAATTTCTTTTGATGTTTTTTCTTTAACCGTTCTTCTTGTAAACTTATCTCATCCATATTCTCACCTAATCTACTCTATTCTTTTGTTGGTTGTTTTAGAATACAAAATAGATTGATGAGTAAAATACTTCGAATTACTTTGGGATACCACAGAAAATGGATTTGCTTTTTTATGATGCCAAATAGAAAAAAATAACTAAATAAGAGAATATTTTGATGGATGATTGGATTTTTTATTTTTTGAAGATACATGCGATTAAAAAGATAAATGATCAAAAAGATTCCGGTAAAGAGAAATTTCGTGTCATAAAGTAAAAGATCATAGAAAAGAAAAACGTTACCAAAATCGAAAAGCGAAAGTTTTTTTTCTTTTAAAGTGAGAAGAAGAAAACATGGGGCAAAGAGATTGGAAAAGTTGCCAATTCCATCGAAAACCATGGCGAGAATCATTTATTCTACTCTTTCTACAATGGCAAGATAGTAAATTTCTTCTTCTTTGACGTTTAACGTGATTTTCGCTTTTTTACTGATACCGAGTGGACTATCCAAAATTTGTTCAACGGTTCCAACGGGAATGTTTTTTTTGATGGTGGTTAGTCCGGATGTATACACCATGTCCCCGATTTCGATTTCTGCATCCACTGGAATATCCATAATCCAACTTTGCCTTTTATCATCCGTTGATAAGATGGCATAGGTGTCTTTTATCATGACGGATAGTTGGGTGTTTGGCTTGGTGAGGCGGGAGACGGTGCTTTGGTGTTTTTCTACTTCGGACACAATTCCTACGAGTCCTTGTTCATTCATGACGGCATCTCCTACTTTTATTTGGTCTTCTTTTCCTTTTAATATGGTAATGGTATCAAAAAAGCCGAAAGGATCATGCCATAAGATGCTTGTATAAATGATTTCTTCTTCGGTGGGAAGAAATTGATAAAAATTTTCCAGTTTTTCCAATTTTTCTGCTTGTTCTTGATTCAGTATTTTTTCTACTTCTTCGGTGGGTAGTGTTTGACTCATCCAAAGACATAGGGTGTTTTTGGCACATACACAACTTAATAAAAAAAGAAAAAGAATGGGTTCGGTTATTCTTTTCAATGTTCTCACCTCATTCTAGTTTGCCCATTTTTCTCAATTTATATCTTGATTCTCTAAGAAACTATAATACGTGTTTTTACCAATGATAATATGATCTAATAAGGGAATTTGTAACAATTTTCCGGCTTCGATTAAACGGAGGGTAAATTGTCGATCTTCTTCACTTGGGGTGACATCTCCACTGGGATGATTATGAATGACTAAAATCTTGACAGCTGAAGAACGAATAGCTTCTTTAAAGATATCTCGCGGATGAACAATGCTTCGATTGGCACTGCCAATAAATATGGTTTTATACGAGATGATTTCGTTTTTGGTGTTTAGAAATACCGTAATAAAGTGTTCTTGTGTTAAGTTTCTGACCAGTTCATGAAATGCATGGTACACATCTTCAGCATGATGAATCCGGACAGATGATTGATGCAAAATCGAACGAATGCGCTTGCCAATTTCAAAAGTCGTTACTAATTTCATGGCTTTTATTTCGCCGATTCCATATTCTTTGGCTAATTCTTGCATACTTTGATTTTCTAAATTTTCGAGTGATCCATATTTTTTTAATAAATCCATACTCATTTCTAACACCGATTTTTCTTTGGTTCCCGTTTGAAACAAAATGGCTAATAATTCGGCATCACTTAATGATTGGATTCCTCTCTTTTTTAGTTTTTCTCGCGGTCTTTCTTTTTCTGGTAATTCTTTTATTTTATAACTCACAATACAGCTCCTTTTAATTTTTGCATCAGTTCTTGATTTACTTGCGGATAAATCTTTTCTTTGGTTTTTAATAAAACTTGTTCGAATTTATTGAGTTCTTCATAAAAATCATTGGTGACGGCAACTTTTTTGGTCACGTAATCAATTTGTTTGGATTCATAATATTTTTCCATTTGTTCTTGCCATTCTTCTCCTAGGGCAACGGCGATATATACCCGGTAGACGCCTTGATCTTCGATAATGATGGATCCTAGATGGCTTTCACAAGCTTTTTGGGCATTCTCTCTCTTTTGATAGACCCCTATTTGAAAGGCAGTGACTTCTTTTTGTGTTTCTGTTTTTTCTTTGGATAAATAATATAAGGAAAACAGTGATAAACCACTTCCTAAGATGATTGCCAACCCAATACTGAGCATCGTTTTTTTCATTTTTTTCACCACGATCACTGTAGCACATCCATGGGAAAAATTTTTTCACATTTTGTCGAAGATTTTATGAAACTTACCTTGTTCTTTTTCTGACTTTTTTGTATAATGAATAAAGATAAGGGGTTTATAGAGGTGGTACAATGCTACGCGAATATGATTATGACAATATGCCCATTGTTGAAATCGTCAACGACATGATTATTGACTCTGCTCGCCGAAAAGCGAGTGATATTCACTTTGATCAAACTCCTACGGATTTAATGGTCCGCATTCGAATCGATGGGGAGTTGGTTTTTTACGCACGCGTTCCTCAAAGTGTCAAGAAGAATTTAATTACCCGGATTAAGATTATTGCGGGAATGAATATTACGGAATCTCGTCTGCCACAAGATGGTGCCATTCGCAGTAGCGTCGATGGACTGAATTTGGATTTACGTGTTTCTTCTTTACCAACCGTTTACGGAGAGAAAGTCGTTATTCGTATCTTGGATTATTCGATGAGTTTAAAAGGATTGGAAACACTTGGCTTTTCTGAAAAAAATTATGAAAAAGTACAACGAATTATCCAAAAGCCAAATGGAATTGTCATGGTTACCGGTGCCACTGGTACTGGTAAATCAACTACCGTTTATACGATGTTACAAATTTTAAATACGACCAGTCGAAACGTAATTACCGTCGAGGATCCGGTGGAAATGAAGTTGGCTGGTGTCAATCAAGTGCAAACCATGAGTGAAATTGGACTTACCTTTGCCAGTGCTTTACGTAGTATCTTGCGACAAGACCCGGATGTCATTATGATTGGTGAAATTCGTGATAATGAAACGGCACGTATTGCTGTTCGTGCATCCATTACTGGTCACCTTGTTCTATCGACTATTCACACCAACAATTCTTTAAATACGATTGAACGTCTTGTCGATATGGATGTTGAAAGATATTTGCTTGGTAGTGCTCTTGAAGGTATTATTTCCCAACGGCTTTGTAAAAAATTATGTCCGAAGTGTCGTAGTTCACGAAAAGCAACTCCTTATGAACAGGCAGTATTTAAAAGTGCTTTGCATATGGATGTGACGGAAATTTATACGCCGGTTGGATGTAGCGAATGCTATCAGGGATATAAGGGTCGCGTGGCGCTCCATGAAGTTTTGGTCATTAATCAAGATATCCGCGATGCCATCGTGAATAATATGAAAAAAGAAGATTTGCGGCATTTGATTTATGATCATGAAGATATGACTTCTATTTTACAAGATGGACTTTTAAAAGTCATGGAAGGTTTGACGAGTTTTGAAGAAGTACTTCGAGTTATTGATGTCGATGATGATTTAGGTGAAAATGATAGTGATTTAAAAGATGCAATTATTGGAAAACTTCGAAAACCGGAAAATGCGAGTGAAGAAGAAAATGGCACGGTGATTGCTCCTTTAGAAGAAAATCTTCATTCTATGAATGATGAGATGGAAACCCTGGATATATAAAAAAGATGATTATATCATCTTTTCTTTTGGCAATTTTTTTAAAATCATTTCAATTCCTATGGAAGCTAACATAAAGAATGTTACTTGGGGATTGAAATAGTATCGAGCACAGATTTCAATGAGTAGATATACGCCGACAAACAACAAGGCATTGATGGAAAAGAAAGATGTTTCTTTTTTCTTTTCTTTAGCAAATGTTCCTAGAAAGGCGCAGGCGATGATGAAGAAATTCATCACTCGAACATAATTCTTGGACATTTCTTTGAGGAAATTTAATTTTCCTTCGTTTAAAGTATCAAAGGTTGCACCAAAATCTGCATATAAAAATTGAATTTTGAGTTTATTGTAAAACAATTTTGGAAGGACTTTGATATTCGTTATTCTTTTGATCAGTTCTTCATGCTGGATGGTTAAGTCTTGGGCATAGAATTCATCTTGTTCATCGTATACGCCATTGCTTTGTTCATTAAAACCTAGGAGAAATTTCCATTCGGGATTGGCATTTCCAAAACCAATGGTATTGATCTGTAAATGAATGATGGCTTGACTACTGAGTTGCGTTATTACAAAGAAACTGATGCTAACCAATAAGATGTTTTGAAGTGCTTGACGAGTGGATTTTTTATTTAAAAACAAATAAATTATGGTCGTTAATAGATAAATGATTCCTTCATTTCTTTCGAGATGACTCAAGGCTAGAAGGATTCCTACTAGCAAGATGTTTCGAGACGTCTGTTTTTTATATAAGAGAAGATAAATGGCCAAAAGTGCCAAAAAAAGCGCTAGTTGTTGGTTTCCCAAAATGGTATTTAAATATAAGGGATATAAGGAAATCGCATATAACAAACTGGTGATTCGGGCGGAAGATTCACTTCCCCACTTCTTGACGATTTGATAAATCAAAACGGTAATACCAGTGGCATAAAGACAATTTAAGATTTTTAAAAATGTTGCACTATTCCAAATAGATAGCATGGCTGCTTCGTAGAAGACGTGAAACAATTGGTATCCCCATATATTGAAATATGGATGCAGAGTCTGTAAATTATGGCATGCCATGTGTTTGGCTGTGTCGTACATTAAGACAAAATCGCCGACGATTGGTGTGTCTACTAGAAACACCACGATTAATTTTGTCAGAAGACTAAACGCAATTAAAAACCACGTGAAATGACGAATTGGCACTTTTTTTACAAAAATATATATTCCTAGAATGCTAAGAAGTGCTAGAAAGATGCCGTTTTCGATTGTTCCACAAAGTAATAAAATGGCAAAACAAATCATACCAGCAAAAGAAATTAATTTTTTCATTTTTTTACCCCACTAAAAATAACCAATTGATTAATAAATTAAATTTATCATAAAAAACAAAAACAATCCAGAGGGCGGAGATTAAAAAAGGTCCAAATGGAACTTCGTGTCCTTCTTTTAAAAACAAGTAACCAACCGCATATGGAAGCGCTAGAAACGTTGCGAGAATGAAAGCGACAATGGCCATGGGAAGGCCAAGAATGTATCCCATGACAAAAGAGAGTTTGATATCTCCTCCTCCAAGACTTTCTCTTTGAAACATTTTGTCTCCGATTTTGCCGATTATAAAAAAGATAACAAACGTAATTATCGCCGGAATGAATGCCAAAAGAGCAGTTTTTAAATCAAAATAGATAATTCTTAAAATCATGGATAGTATCACGGTCAGGATGAGTGGCGAATCTAATATGATCATATATCTCATGTCGCTTACAAAGATAATTATTAATAAACTCGAGAGAATGATGCTTAGGAAAAAGTGATAAGACAAGCCAAATTGCAGGTAACTAAATGTAAATAGAATTCCAGTGGCTAGTTCGGTGATGGGATATCCCATGGATAATTTATGGCCACATTTTCGACACTTTCCTTTTTGAAGAAGATACGAAAAAACGGGAATGAGTTCAAACCATGATAATGGATGATTGCAATATTCACAGTGTGATCCTGGATATATTAACGATTCTTCTTGTGGCAAGCGAAGAGCAACTACCATATAAAATGATCCCATTACCATTCCCATTAGAAATAAAAAGATACTGATGCAAATATTCATTTTTTCACCTACTGAATTTGTCCCATTAAATCAAACATTGGAACAATGACTGCTAAGATGATTCCTCCAACTACGACAGCTAAGAACGTAATTAAAATTGGTTCAATAAAAGATTTTAAACTGGATACCAAATTGCGGTGCATTTCTTGATAATAGCTACTTACACGGCTCATCATTTCTGCTAGTTGTCCGGTCGATTCTCCAGTAACAATCATGTAATATGCTACTTCTGGAACTGCCCATTGGTCTTTAAATGCTTCACTGATTTTTTCACCTTTTACAATATTATTAATCGTATTATACATGATTTCTTTATAAATTTCATTATTTGTAATTTTACTTAGGATATTTATACTTTCGGTAATGTAGACGTTGTTATGTAAAAGAGAAGAGAAAGTCTTAGCAAATATTGCCATTTCATTATAGATCATAATATTTCCGAAGACTGGTAAATGCATTAAAAATTGTTGAATGCTTTTTCGAAATGCCTTCACTTTTTTATATGAGAATAAAATCATGGCAAGAATGGTAATTAAAACAATGAGCATCGATACTAAATTGGCTTTTAAAAAGTCACTGGCGTTGATAATAAATTTCGTAAGACCGGTGATAGCTACTTCACTCTCTTCATAAATTTCAATAAATTGAGGAATGACGGATACCATGATAAACGTAATTACGGCCACGGCAAATAATAAAATGATGGTTGGATATGTGATGGCACTAATCATCTGTTTGTGTGTTTTGTCTACTTCATCGTAGTAGTTCGCCATATCTGCTAGGGTTTCTTCAAGTTCTCCAGTTGCTTCAGCGGCTTTAATCATATTGATTAATAATGGTGGGAACATCGTTCCTTGCTTTTCTAATGCTTTTGAGAAAGATTCTCCCATTGTCAGTTCATATACAATGGATTGAAATGCTCGTTTGTATACTTTGTTTTTTCCCATTTGATTGTTTAAGATTTTGATGGAATCGGTTAACGTAATTCCGCTTTTTAAATACGTCGATAATTGGGTTAACCAAAATAGTAAATCTTTGGTACTCATTTTGGCAGCAAAAAGAGAAGATTGTCCATATAAAAATTCTGTCCATTCGTTCGAGACGATTTCATACACATCATAACCTTCTTGGACTAAAAAGGTATTTACGTCTAGTTTGCTGTAACCATTAATTGTCCCGGATTCAATGTGACCGTCTGGATGTTTGGCTGTAAATTTATATACTTTTGGTTCTTTGGAACGAACTCCGCCCTGTCCTTTTAATTCTTCAATTAAGTTGACTTTTTTGGCTTCTAATTTGGCAATTTTCTTTTTCATGAAGGCGGAATTTTGAAGAAGTGTTCCAATATCGGCATTTAAAATGCTTGTCTTTTTGGGCTTGGTTGGTGTAGACATTTCTTGTCCTTTTTCTACAATGTTTTTCGTTGTTTGATATGCATGGTCTACTCCTCCACTAATGGTATTGTATAAAGAACGTAGACAATCAAACGTTAAAAATTTAAATCCGCGAAAAGCAAATTGAAAAATCATGGTAATGTATTCAAAAATCGTTTTAAAGGTGATAAAAAGTCCTAGTGAAGGAAATTTGAATGGATTTTTGGATGCGGATGGTTGAACATTTCCGGTTTGTGCTGCATTCATAACTTTCCTCCCTATTCTTTTCTATTATTTTGATTATAACATATTTTTTTGGCTTTTTATAGTTTTTTTAGATTTGTCCAATGGGAAGTGAATCGGTTTCTTCTCTTTTTAAAATGGTATGGGTCGTTTTATCTATTAAGTAACAAGTTGCATGATTCGTGACGTCTTCGATGCCGATGACATATAAAGATTCATTGGGCGTTTCATTTTGAAAGATGTGGTATTGACTTTGCACAGACTTGGTAAACTCTTCGGTGATTTTTAGTGCCATGTTTTCGTTCCATTCGTCTAATGTTAGCAGTTCGGTTTCGTCTTGGTCATACCATTTTAAGTGGTTGGTATCATCGATGGCAAAAAAGGTGGCGTCTTTTGTGTTTCGGAAATTCAATGGACTTAGAATGCTCTTATAATTTTTACTTTCTTTGATTTGATTTTGATTGTCGTCAAAGACGTAGAAGCGATGGACATCGGTATATCCAGCTAATCCGGGTTTGGTGTCTGAAGAAGTGGTGACAATCACCTGTTCTTGTTCATCAAATCCTCTTAAGTAAAATCCGTTTAATATCGGTTGTAAATTCTGATTGTATATTTGAAAAAATTCTTGATCTCTCAGATCGTTTTGATGCAATTGATAGTATATTTTATTTGGAGTTGTATAAGCATTTAGATACGTAATCCGATCCGGGTTTATCGGAATCGTTCCAAGGAGTTTTTCATTTTCGTATTGATAGATATCAAACCGATTTTGATATTGGAAGGCAAAAAGTCGTTTTTCATCACTTAATTTTAGAAAATCTTGATAATCTTTGGCAATCACCTTTTTCTTTTTGACGTGGTATGCCAAGGTTTCGTTTGGTGTTTTTACTTCATAAATTTCGTTCATAATTGATCGGACATTGGTGATGTTTTCTATTTCGATTTTTTCTTTTTGCCATGTATTTTCTTCTAAATGGATCACATAATAGGCATCTTCGTAGATGATAAATTGCGGAATGTTATTGCTACTGGTTTTGATTTGACACGAATCGCTTCGACAAGGATATGTTGTTATCCAACGGTTTTCTTCGGTTGATGTCTTTTCTTTACTTAGCTGATATTTTCCCGTTTTGGTATTTTGGGTTAAATTATATTGGTTTTCTTCGATGATCATGGGACTTAGTTGGTCTAGTATTTCTTTGGCTACTTCGCTTTTTAAATCTTGATAATATGAATGATTTTCCTTGGTTAAAACCATATAATTTTCCGATGGTTCACAGGGATTTTTCATCATTTGATTTTCGATATCTGAAAGAGACATGTTGCCAGTCGAAATGGGTTCGTTTGTGAAGGCATTTAAAACGGTGTTATCTTCGTAAAAAATATATTTCCATGTTGTAGTAGCATCTTTATATTCGAGCGTGGAGATTTGGTTCCTTTTGGGCGCGTGTTTTTCTTTTGGACTGTAATCACTTGCTAATATCGTTGTATTTTGATACTTTTCTTGTTCTTTTATCAAAACTTCATCTTTGATATAAGCGACAACCTTTTGCATCCATGGATCATTAAATCCTAAAAAATAGGTATCGTCTTCATAATAATCATAAACGATGACTCCTGGCTTTTTTTCATGGCTTCCTATCGGTGTTTTCATTCTTAATTGTGCTAATAACGATGGTTGATCATATGCGGTTTGTGTGGTTATGGGGATCTTTTCACTTTTGACTACTTTGTAAATCGTTTTCGATTGTAATGAAATCTCATATTGGACATCAGGAGCATTCTCATAGTCAAAGGACAAACGTAGAAGCGGTTGATTTGGCTGCTCTTTGGAATGAAAAAAGTTTTTTTCTTTCCAATATACCATTCCACCTATGATCAGGATAAAAATAATTAGTAAGCTCATCCCGATTATTATTTTCTTTTTACTACTTCTCTTTTGCATTTTCTCACCACATTTTTATTTTATCATTATCTTTTTATTTTTTGGCTACATATTGGTTCTTTTACATATATTATACTAGGAGATTGATCAATATGTTTGGTACTGAAACGGTAACAAGAGGTTTGACACTTGGCAAAGTTTTATCTGGCATTAATAAGACTTTGTCAATTGCCAATCAAGTTATTCCTATTTATCAGCAAGCAAAACCCATGATTCAAAATGCCAAAAGTATGATGCAGGTATTGAAAGAGTTTACTTCTACCAAACCCTCTGAAGTACAAAAAAGTACACCTCTTTCTCGCTCTACAAAAAAAGTGAGTCCATCCTCACCTTCTTCCATCAATAAGCCCGTATTTTTTTTATAATTGACGGATATATTTTTTTAATTTTCTTAATATTTTTTTCTTTTTTAATCGCTCTTTCCAATGAGAAATGGGAATGGACTTTAAAATTTTTTTATTTTCTTGATAGCAATCTACATAGTATGGGTGGTTTTCACTCCGATATTTTCCTAAAAGAATTTCCGTTTTGGTTAGTGGGGTCCCACTTCGTTCCCATTTCATAATCGTATAGTAGTGCTTTTTTTCATATACGATGGTTTCTTCTTGCAGAAAAAAGCCAAGAGATTCAATACCTTTTCTCACTTTTGAAAGTTCATTATTGGATTCGATAATCAATTTTTGAATGGGTTTCAATGCTGAAGGATGGTTTAAGATTTTTAAAATCGTTGTTGCTCCCATACCTGCTATGATGAGGGTGTTATATGGTTTGGTATCGACTTGGTTTAACCCATCACTTAATTGAACTTTTATTTTACCGGAAAGATGGTTCTTTTCAATATTTTCTTTGGCTCGCTTTAAGGCTTGTTCATGAATATCCGTAGCTAAAATGTACTTGGCATTTTTTTTGGCTTGGGCAATGGCAACGTACGCATGATCACATCCAACATCGATGATATTGTCTTCTTTATTTAAAAAGGCATTGATGGCATTTAATCGTTGACTCTTCATTAGTCGGTTAGGAAATCCTTTAATTTTTTTGCGCGGGATGGATGACGAAGTTTTCTTAGCGCTTTTGCTTCAATCTGACGTATACGCTCTCTGGTTACATTGAATTTTTTTCCAACTTCTTCTAGTGTGTGACTTGTTCCATCGATTAATCCAAATCGCAATTCTAGTACTTCTTGTTCTCTTTCTTGAAGCGTTTCTAGAACTGATTTGATTTCTTCTTTTAAAATTTCGTTGGTCGCATATTCTTCTGGTGTCATGGCATTGATGTCTTTGACAAAGTCGCCGAGATGGGAATCGTCTTCTTCTCCAATTGGTGTTTCGAGCGATACAGGATCTTGACTAATTTTGATTACTTCACGTACTTTTTCAACGGTAATTCCCATTTTTTTGGCAATTTCTTCTTCAGATGGTTCGCGATTTAATTCAAGAGTCAATTGTCTTTGAATTCTGGCCATTTTATTAATTGTTTCGACCATGTGTACTGGAACACGAATGGTTCTTGCTTGATCGGCAAGGGCTCTTGTAATGGCTTGGCGAATCCACCAGGTAGCATACGTTGAAAATTTATATCCTTTGTCATAGTCAAATTTATCAACAGCTTTCATGAGGCCGATGTTTCCTTCTTGAATTAAATCGAGAAATAATAGTCCTCTTCCGACATAACGTTTGGCAATACTTACTACCAAACGAAGATTGGATTCTGCAAGGCGATTTTTGGCATCTTCTTCTCCATTTGCTACTTTCACAGATAAAGCTAATTCTTCTTCCGCACTTAAAAGAGGAATTCGACCAATTTCTTTTAAATACATTCTTACAGGGTCGTTGATGTTTACATCTTTGGTAATTTCGTTATCGGTTAGAATCACTGGTTCCCCGGGTTTCTCTCCTGTTGCTTCCTCTTCAGATATTACTTCGATATTATTTTCCATTAAGGCATTATATAATTCATCTAAGGAATCATTATCTACATCAAGTCCTTTTAAGGATGCTGCTAATTCTTCAAAGGTGATAGAACCTTTTTCTTTTCCTTTTTGAATTAATTCTTGTTTTCGTTCTTCAAAGGTTTTTACTTCTACCACTTTTGCTGCTGTTTTCTTTTCTTTTTTTGGTGCTTGTGGAAGAAGTTCAATTTCACTTTTTTCTAAACTATCCAATACTTCTTTGACATCACTTTCTTCTAGTTTGAGCGCTTCGGTTTGATTTTTTAGATCTTCCACGGTGACATAACCTTGTTCTTTTTTGATTTCCATTATATTTTTGACAGCTGTACTGTTTTTCTTTTTCATTTTCTACACTTCTTTCTTTAATTCTTGAATTCGACTTACTAAGGCGATTTTTCGATTGATATCCAATTCGTTTTTTACTTTTCTTTTTAAGTCTTCAATTTCATGTTCTTTTCTAACTTTTTTAACTGTTGTTAAATATTCTTCCATAATCGTCTCATTTAATTCTTCATCTTTCACGTTTTCAATGACTTCATAGATTTCTTTTTTTAATTTACTTGTTTCGACATAGGAGAGAAAATCCGCATAGGAAATTTTGCCATGAAGTTCGTAATATGCCATAATTTCATTGGCAATTCCTCGGTAGATGGGATTATCAAAAAATCCTAACTTACTTTTATACATTTTAATGTATTTGGCATCGTTCATCATGAAATATAAGATGTGATAAATGCCAATTTCATATTTGTTTTTTCGCTTTACTGGCACTTCTTCTTTTGGCGGGATGATATCTTTTTTGATATTGGTTTCGATAGATGCTAATTCTTGTCTTAAGATGTCTATTGAAAAATTATATTCATCACTGATTTTTTTTAACATAATCTCTTTTTTGATGGGATCTGGTTCTTCTTGAATGCTTTTTAAAACTTCTTTAATGTATTTGGCTAAATCTTCGCCATCTTGTAAATTTTTATTTTGCTTATAATATGCGAGTTTGAACTCTAAAAAGGAGATGGCATTTTTCAAACTGATTGCCATTTTTTCTGGGCCATTTTTGATGAGATATTCATCTGGATCTTTTTCGTTACTTAGTCGAACGACAAAGACGTTGATGTTCTCTTTTTCTAATAAGGAACCCACTTGGTAGGTGGCAATGAGTCCAGCAGAATCGTTATCGAGCATTAAAATGACTGGGACACGCAGTTTCTTGATTTCGTTTATTTGGGCGGTTGTTAAACTTGTTCCCATAAGAGCAATGGTATTTTTAAAGCCATTGATATACATTCGAATGGCATCCATATTTCCTTCGGTAATAATCAATTTTTTTTCGATGCGAACACTTTCTTTGGCACGATGGTAATTGAATAAGATATTTCCTTTTTTAAAAATGACAGTTTCTTTACTATTTAAATATTTGGGTGATGGACTATTCGGCAGATAAATTCGACCTGTAAAGCCGACCGTTTCGCCATTTAAATTATGAATTGGAAACATAATACGATTGATAAATACATCGTGGTATGTTAGATCTTGTTGATTTACTAATCCTAAATTCACTAGCATGCGTTCGGAAACTTTCTTTTTCTTTAATAGTTCATATAGTGCATTTTTATCAATGGATAAACCGATTTGAAATTCTTTAATCGCATCATCATCTAGGGAACGCTCTTTTAAATATTCTTTGGCTTTTTGTCCCTTTGCGGTTTGCAAATTGTTTTGAAAAAACAAAGATGTTAATTCCATTATTTTGAGTTCTTCTTGATTTTTTTTCTCGGTTTTTATTTCAATTGTACTTTTTAGTGTCATGCCGATTTTTTCGGCGACCCGTTTTACTGATTCTGCAAATGAGATATTTTCATAATCGCTCACAAATTTAAAGACGTTTCCCGTTGCTCCACAAGAGAAGCATTTATATATTCCCTTTTCTCTGGAAACGCTCATTGATGGCGAATGATCATTATGAAATGGACAAACGCCGAAGTAGTTTTTTCCTTTTTGGGTTAGAGGTAGATAGCTACTCACGATTTCCACAATGTCTGCATTTTCGCGAATCTGATTAATTTCTGCTTCATCAATGTGAAACATGTGTAAACCTCCCTCATTAATATATATTAATGGTTTGGTTCCAATTTCCTTTTTTTAAAGACAAAAAAATGCAAAAAATGGGTATTTTTTTGCATTTTTTGCATATTATATGCGTTTTGCATAATAAATTTCTTGAATATTGTTTTTGGTTTCACTACAAGTAATCATGATTAATACAGGAAAATTATAGCTATCTACTTCTAATGTTGAAGATTTTTTAACTTCTTCTTTCTTAAAAAAGCGATACTCATAAGTTGTTTGATCTTTCTGTAAATATATTTTTTCATTGATTTTTAATTGATTTAGGTTGGTAAAATAAGCGTTTTGACCAGTTCCCGAATGTGATGCAAGAACAATCCAATCGAGAGCTTTTTCTTTTGTATTTTCTTCTAGTAGTTGGATGTTTTTTTCAACGTTGTTTTCGGCTTCGTCGAGATTATAAATCGGATTTTTTAGTTGGATGGATGGAATTTCTAAAATCCCAAATAATTTATTTGTTTCTTTCATTTGATATTTATCCATCTCTTGTTGTTGGGTATCGGTGAGGATGGTTTGGGAAGAATGCGTCAAAAAGGATAACAGTAGTATTCCACTTAAGAAGAGAATTAATGCTTTTTTAACCATAGTAAGATCGTCAACCATCCTAGATATTTTAGTGAAAAAGCAGATGAAGCCGTATTGGGAACGTTTTCGATGATTGTCTTTTCCTGCTTTTCTGCTGGTTCTTCTTGTTTAGATGGCTGCGGACTTGGGAAAGGAGGTGGTACTTCTTCTTTTTCTTCCGTACTTTCCTGTGGTTGGTAGGACTCTTCTTCGTTTGAAATATCTGGCTTTTTTTCTTCTTGCTTTTGTAAAACGGTGAATTCCCACTCACAAGGGGCACTTTCTAATTCCATGAAATACTGATTTTCATTTTGATAAAAGATTATGTTTTCCTCTTTTTTTTCTTTGACGTGAATGGTGTTCGTACCCAAACAATCTTGGATAATGGTCTGGTGATTTTCCGTTTTGATTTGACAGGTATCACTCCAAAACTCATAGTCTTCGGTATTCAAAATTTCTAATTGGGTAGTGATTTCATATTCTTTGACAAATTCTGGGGTGATAAAATTCTCTTTTAAATACTCTTCGGCTTCTGTTAGATATGGTTTGGAGTACGCATCGATCACTTGGATTTGATATTCCACTTCTTTTGCGAGTGTTTTCCAGATGAACTCTTGGGTGACAATATATGTGTAATACGTCCGATAATCCTCTAATGCATTCGACAAACGCATTAATTGAATGATTTTATTTTTAGTCGAGGTCTCTAAATTATTCCACCACTCTTCATTTGTCGATACCTGATAATCGATTTCACCGTTTGGCAAGTATTCTGGACTAAGACTATAGATTCCATGCTTGGTTTCATTATTCTCATAATACACTACTTCTTGATCAATGGTATTGGATTTTAAGTTAAATGCGGGGAGCATGGCTCCGCCCAAGTTTAGTTGCTTGGCTGAAACGTTGGACAGGTAGAGGAAGAGAAACAATATGGTAATTCCTAATTTTTTCATTTTTTTCTTTTCTTCCTTTTCTCTTGATACCAATAAATGGGCTTCTTTTCCGTGCCAGTTTTGGGAACTTCCTTGATTTTTCTATTGGTAATGGTGATGGTGTACTTGTCTTGTTCTTTACGGATATCAATATAAATGGGCTCTTTTTCAAATTCGTAACCTTCCACGGTTTCTATTTCCATGATTTTGTATTTTCCTAATGGTAAATCATCGAGGGTGATTACTCCTTCTTGATCAGTTTTTCCATCAAATATTAATTGATTTTGTTCATTCCAAATTTGAAAGCGAACGTTTTTGAGAACTTCTTTGGTTTCTTCATCTTCTTTGATAATTATCAATTTTCTTTTTTCTAATTCGTTTTTGATGGTAATCGTTTTTTCTTTTTCTTCTTTTGAAAGCTGAAAACAAACGGGAGTTGGATTGACTTTATATTGATATGGTGCACTGACTTCTTGTATACAATAGGTCCCATCCCATAAATTTTTTAGAGATATTTGTCCTTTTTCATCGGTTTTTAACCTTGCAATTTCTTCCTTTTCATGATGAACGATGTTTCCTTGACTATTTTTGATGTCCTCTTTGGCATAAATTGAAAATTCTACATCTTTTAATGGTTGATTTTGCTCATTTACTTTTTGAATCTTGACGTCTAAATGATAAGGACTGACTTTTATTTTTAAGCGATTGGGTTCGAGACTACCTTTTCTCATTAAATCTTGCCCATCTTGTCTTATATAAAATTTTAAGGGTTCTCCTTCATAAATTTGAACAAATTCTAAGGTAATTTCTTCCATTCCGGTAATTTC
This sequence comes from uncultured Bacilli bacterium, assembly GCA_947588935.1. GTDB lineage: Bacteria > Bacillota_I > Bacilli_A > RF39 > UBA660 > MGBC162267. The sequence goes on along the minus strand of CANQAU010000024.1, from coordinate 411 downwards.
AATCCGATTTTCTTTGATTTCCACGTAGTTTGTGGTATCGGTTATCAATTGATAGTTTTGAATGGCATAATTTTCATCTGTTAATATTAACTTATCGATTCCATTCCAAGAAGTATTTGCTAAAGAAATACTTGGCAGTTTTTTACTTTCTTCAACTAAACGAAGAATTTCTTCTCGTTCTTCGGAAAACCATTCTGCTTTTGGTCCGCTTAAGTATTGTGTATAATACATTTCCCATCCAGCTGGCATGACATTTTCCCAAATGAGCATTTGCGCTGCATAATAATAATTTAAACTGGTATGATCTTTGTAACCATAGCCATAATATGCAACTTTGGTTAGATACTCTTTTTGTTCAGGACTCCAATTTAATTTTTGATACTCCCATACGGATAATTCTTCATATTCTTC
>CANQAU010000023.1 GCA_947588935.1 uncultured Bacilli bacterium | reverse complement strand
TGCCTTTCCTTATTCCAAACGAGAGGGCACTACTTCTGCAAGAATGCCTCAACTAGAGGAAAGTGTGAAAAAAAATCGAAATCGAATGTTAATCGCCTTATCAAAAAAATTAGAAGAGCAATACGCCAAAAAATTCTTAAACCAAGAACTAGAAGTACTCATTGAAGAAGAAAATCAAGAGTTTTCCGTGGGACATACCTCAAACTACTTAAAAGTTCAAATAAACCAAAAATTAAAAACAAATACGTATTATCCAATTATCATCAAAGAAGTCAAAGAAGATCGAGTAATAGGAGAATTGTCACAACGTCCGAAAGAATTGTAAATGCCCCAAACTAAATGTAGAAAAAAGCCGTTTTTTTGTTATAATAAAAATAGGTGAAAGCTATGTTTAAAAAGTGTAATTTAAAAAAACTAGAACTTTATGATCAAAACACATACTGTGGTTTCATTCGATACAATGAAGAAAAAATGCAAGAATATTTTCACCGACCAATTCTACATGAAAACACCCCCAAAATCATTACCAAAATCGGCAAAAGAAATTATGTAGAAGAAGATCAATTTATCGTGCAAGCTTTAAATGATTACTATACAAGAATGAATGCTGCACCAAAATCTGAAGAAAAAAATCGCATGCTTGAAAATTATAATCGATTATATCAATCGTGGATGATTTTAAATCAAGCCAAAAATGCTGGTCAATATAAAGTGATGGAAGATTCCTACGATGAAATTTCCTATCAACTATATTTACTCGGTTATAAAAATGTCGAACATTGAAAAGCGAAAAAACTTTCGCTTTTTCTCATGATTTGATAAAATGAGGATGGTGAAGTTTCATGCATTACATAAAAGGAAAAATACGACAACAAATATTTGCAAGTGATAGTGGCTTTTTTGTCGGAACATTTAAAATTAAGGAAACCGACGAAGAGCAACTAAAGTCATTTGTAAATAAAACCATTACCATCACTGGAAACTTTATTGACACAAACCAAGAAGACACCTACATCCTTTATGGAACCTATGCCAAACATGAACGCTATGGGTTTCAATACCAAGTCATGAAATATGAAAAAGAAATTCCAACTGGAAAAGATGCTGTCATTGAATTTTTAAGTAGTTCGCTCATCAAAGGATGTGGAGAGAAAACGGCAATCAAAATTGTCGAAACACTCGGACCCGATGCCATTCAGAAAATTAAAGAAAATATTGCCAATCTCTACATCGTTCCAGGAATGACGGAAAAGAAAGCCGGACGTATTTACACCTCGCTTTTAGCATACGCAAGTATTGATGATTTAATTGTGCAATTAAAATCCTTCGGTTTTACGACCCAAGAAGCAACCAAACTCATTCATAAATATAAAGAAAAAACCGCCATTTATTTAAAAGAAAATCTATATCTCTTTAAAGAGCTCATTGATTTTGAAAAGTTAGATCGCATTTTCATCAAAAATTATGATGCCGATAGTCCCATTCGCATTCGGGCTTGTATTTTAGAATGTATGCAAAAACAAAGCGATACCGTCGGAGATATATATTATTATAAAGAAGAAATTTATGCTGCTTTAAAAACATATTATAAAATCTTTTTAGAAGAAGAAGTATTTGATAGTTTTTTAGAAGAGTTGATTTCTCTAGGTGAAATTGAAAAAGTGCAAGAACGAATCTATTTAAAAAACAATTATCAAATGGAACAAGAAATCGCCCAGGACCTAAAAGCCATTGCTTCCTTGCCAAAAAAAGAAATAAAACATTGGGAAGAAAAAATTGAAAGTTTAGAAAACAGTTTAGAAGTTACGTATAACATTTCCCAAAAAAATGCAATCAAAAATGCCCTCAAAGAACGCATCACCATTATTTCTGGTGGTCCAGGAACCGGGAAAACAACCATCATGAATGCCATCGTCAAACTCTATATCAGTTTATATCATTTAACACCTATTGAAATCTATACCTCCATTGCCTTACTAGCTCCCACCGGACGGGCAAGTAAAAAATTATCGCAAAGTACTGGACTTCCAGCCATGACCATTCATCGATATTTAAAATGGAATAAAGACACCAACGAATTTCAAGTCACCGAATACAATAAAAATTCCCATCGCTTAATCATCATCGACGAAGTAAGTATGATCGATACCTTTTTGCTCTATAGTTTGTTAAAAGGAATTGAAAGCAATATTCAAATCATTTTTGTTGGAGACACCTTTCAACTTCCAAGCGTCGGTGCGGGTCTGATATTAAATGATTTAGTCTCTTCCAATTTATTTTCTTATTGCCCATTAGAGAAAATCTATCGACAAAGTGAAAATTCCTATATTCCATACTTAGCCAAAGAAATTAAAGAAAAAAAATTAAGTGAAAATTATAAAGAAAAAACCGATGACTATAATTTCTTGCCATGTGAAAACAGGAAAATGAAAGAAATGATTTATCAAATTTGCGAAAGAAGCAAGAAAAAAGGACTTCGTATAGATGATGTACAAATATTAGCACCCATGTATAAAGGCGAAAATGGCATCGACAATTTAAATATCCTATTACAAAAATTATTTAATCCGAAAGAAGAAGACAAAAAAGAAATTCTTCTGGGTGATGTAATCTACCGAGTAGGAGACAAAGTTTTACAACTCGTCAATAATCCAGATTGTAACGTTTATAATGGAGACATTGGCTATATTAAAGAAATTACCTTATCCAAAGAAAAAAGTAAAACCGAACTCATTACCATCGATTTTGATGGCAATCAAGTCATCTACAACAAAGAAGACTTATATCACATTAAACATGCCTATGCCATCACGGTTCATAAAAGCCAAGGAAGTGAATTTCCACACGTCATCATGCCCATCAGCAAAAACTATCACAAAATGCTTTATAATAAACTCATTTATACAGCTGTCTCCCGTGCCAAAAAAAGCTTAGTAATTCTAGGAGATGAAGAAGCATTTCTTTCCGCTGTTCAAAATGATTATTCCACCAACCGCAAAACTTCCTTAAAAGAATTCTTAAAAAAAGCATTCGAAGAAGAATAAAATGGAAAAATCCATCCATAATAAAAATGTGAGGTGGAAAATGAAAAGTTTTAAAAATATGTTAATGATATCTGCATTATCCATGTTAAGTGGAGCAAGTATCACAGCTGTATTACTATCCAATACAAGTACCAAACGCAAAGCGGATGAACTTTTAAATACAGCCATGGATAATGCCCAAATGAAAATGCAAAAAATGAAAAAGAAAATGAATGCATAGACTTTTTTAATAAAGTCTTTTTTGATGAGAAAAAATCACTTCGAAATCGTTTTTTTCCACATCGTAGGAGAAACTTCGTGATATAATATTTTTGCACAAAACATGAGGTGGTGGTTTTCTTGAAACGAGAAGAAGTAAATCGAAATGAATTAAGTCCGATGATGCAACAATATATGGAAATTAAAGACCAGTACAAAGAGGAGTTGCTCTTTTTTCGATTAGGAGATTTTTATGAACTATTCTTTGAAGATGGAATCACAGCCAGTCGAGAATTAGAACTAACGCTCACCGGAAAAAATGCCGGACTGCAAGAGAGAGTTCCGATGTGTGGGGTTCCATTTCATTCCGTGACGCCCTATATTGAAAAATTGGTCAATAAAGGATATAAAATCGCCATCTGCGAACAATTAGAAGATCCCAAAAATGCCAAAGGAATGGTCAAACGAGGGGTCACGCAAGTCATCAGTAAAGGAACGGTTGTCGATCCAGGAATTTTAAATGAACGAGAAAATAGCTATATTGCCAGTGTCATTGACGATCGTTACTTATATGTTCTTTGCTATGCTGACATCTCCACTGGATCCATTTCAGTCATGGCCCTTCCGCATTCCAAAGAAAAATTATTGAGTGAAATTTTAAATTTAAACATTCTAGAAGTGGTTTTAAAAGATAATGAAGACATTGAACTCATTGGATTATTAAAGGGAAATTATGGCATTGAAGTATCCATCGAACCCAACCTTCTCGAAAATCAATATCAAGAGTTATATGCTGGAATCGAAGAAGAACATTTAAAAGAAGGAATCAAACACTTACTTTACTATTTAGTAGTAAAAGAATTAAAAGATCTTTCACATATGTCTCCCGTCAATATTGTCTACTCAGATGATTATTTGGAAATGGACGTTCATACCGTTCGGAATTTAGAACTCATTGAAACCCTTCGCCTAAAAGAAAGAACATACTCCTTATTATGGCTCATGGATAAATGCAAAACCAGCATGGGAAGTCGAAAACTAAAAGCATGGTTAATGAATCCCTTGAAAAAGAAAGAACTCATCACCGAACGATATGATAAAATTGATACCTTTAATAACGAATTTATCTTAAAAGATAAACTGCGCACGGATTTATATGAAATATATGATATCGAAAGAATTTCTGGAAAAATATCTTGTGGAAACGTCAATGCAAGAGACCTCTTACAATTAAAACAAAGTCTCAAAGTTTTACCAGAAATCAAAGAAATCATCAAAGAATTAAAGTTCGATTACGTGTTAAATACACATGAAAAAATATATGATCTCCTCGAGCGGGCCATTTATGAAAATCCTCCCGTAACCATTAAAGAAGGATACGTAATTAAAGAAGGATATAACCAGGAATTGGATGAACTAAAAAGCATTCGCAGTGGTGGCAAAAATTTCATCGCCGATTTTGAGTCCCAATTAAAAGAAACCACCGGAATTAAAAACTTAAAAGTCGGATATAACAAAGTTTTTGGATATTTTATTGAAGTATCCAAAGGACAAATTAGTCAAATTAAAGAAGAATTCCATTTTGAAAGAAGACAAACCCTAACCAACTGTGAACGATTCATTAGTCCAGAATTAAAAGAAAAAGAAGCATTAATTTTAAATGCCGAAGAAAAAATTATCGAGTTGGAATACAATTTATTTATGGAAATCAAATCCAAGTTAAAAGAAGAATTATTATCTCTAAAAGAGACGGCTGAAATGTTAAGTGAACTAGATGTCCTTTGTGCATTATCCGTTTGTGCAGAAGAATATCACTTTGTAAGACCTATATTAAATAACGAACATTGCATTGAAATTCGCGGTGGCCGTCATCCGGTTATCGAAAAAGTGAGCAATCACGAATACGTATGTAACGATTGTCTAATGGATCCAAGCATTCACACACTTTTAATTACTGGACCAAATATGAGTGGGAAAAGTACCTACATGCGTCAACTAGCCATCATGATTATTCTTGCCCAAATGGGATCTTTTGTACCAGCAGAATTTGCCAATTTGCCAATTATTGATAAAATTTTTACTCGAATTGGTGCAAGCGACGATTTAGTAAGTGGTGAATCCACATTTATGGTGGAGATGAAAGAAGCTCAAAATGCCATTCGTAATGCCACTGAAAATAGTTTAATTCTATTTGATGAACTGGGAAGAGGAACTTCGACCTACGATGGAATGAGTCTTGCTCAAGCCATATTAGAGTATATTGATAAAAAAATCAAATGTAAAACGCTCTTTTCAACGCACTACCACGAACTGGTGGAAATGGAACGAAAATTACCAAGTATTAAAAACGTTCATGTCAGTGCCAAAGAAGAAAATGGGACCATTACCTTTCTTCATAAAGTCAAATCCGGAGCAGTCGATAAAAGTTATGGAATCCATGTAGCGCAACTTGCAGGCATGCCAGAAGAACTATTAAAAAGAGCAAATGAAATTCTTGTTCACTATGAATCATCCGAAAAAAAGAAAAAACACCAAGAGCAAGAAGACAACATTCAACTAACCATGGCATTTGAAGAAGAAAAAGAAAGCGATCAAATCCATGAAAAATTAGAAAATTTAGATCCACTTCGATTGACACCAATGGAAGCATTAAACTGTATTTTTGAATTAAAAGAAATGTTAAAAAAATAAAAAAGCAAGCCCTTTGACTTGTGTTTGAGGAAACGTTTTTGTTATAATTGAGAAGGTGATGAAAAATGTCATTGTCACGCAGTGAATTAAGAAAAAAATGTATGGTCATTCTTTATCAAATTGATCTACTTCACAGTCTAAAAACACCCTATGAAGTAGAGGATATCATTCATGAAAATATGGAAATTGAAAATGAATTTGTCAAAGATATCGTATATGGGGTAGTAACTCATCAAAATGAAATTGATGAAATTGCCAACCAATATGTCAAAAATTGGACAATCGACCGAATTGATAAAACCGGAGCAGCCATTTTACGAATGGCGATTTTTGAACTAAAATACACCGATACACCACCGATTGTAGTTATTAATGAAGCCATTGAACTCGCCAAAAGCTATAGTGATGACGCCGTTAGAAAAATCATCAATGCCGTCTTAGACAAAATCATAAAGGAATAATATGGAAAAAAATTATATTCAAATTAGTGCCTTAAATAATTACATTAAACTATTAATGGACGAGAATACCTTTTTAAGAAAAGTGTATTTAAAAGGCGAAATATCCAATTTTAAAAACCATATGAGTGGTCATTTATACTTTACATTAAAAGACGAAGAAGCGCGTGTCAGTGCCATCATGTTTCGAAATAAAGCCATCGATTTAAAATTTACACCAGAAGATGGAAAAAAAGTATTAGTAGAAGGACATGTATCTTGTTATCCATCACAAGGAACTTACCAAGTCTATGTAGAGAAAATGGAAGAAGATGGATTAGGAAATCTCTACGTTTTATATGAAGAATTAAAAAAGAAATTAGATCAAGAAGGACTCTTTGATCCGCAAAAGAAAAAGCAAATTCCCAAATATCCTTCCAAAATTGGGATTGTCACTGCTCCCACAGGGGCAGCCATTAAAGACATTTTAAGTACTCTAAAAAGACGATATCCCATTTGCCAAACCATTTTATTTCCAGCACTCGTTCAAGGAAAAAGTGCAGCACCAGATATTGTCAAACAAATCAAAAATGCACAAAATTATGATATTGATTTATTAATCGTCGGCCGTGGAGGAGGTTCCATAGAAGACTTATGGTCATTTAATGAAGAGATTGTGGCACGAGCTATCTATGACTGTCCGATTCCCGTCATTAGTGCAGTCGGTCATGAAATTGATTTTACCATTTCAGATTTCGTTGCTGACTTACGTGCGCCAACACCAACCGGAGCAGCGGAATTAGCCACGCCAACCATGGACGAAGTCAAGAAAACCATCAGCAAATATCAAACGGAATTAACGCATCAACTAAAGATGAAAATTGTAAGTTATCAAGGAAAATTATCGCAACTGACCAATTCCTATATTTTAAAAAATCCCACCATGCTCTATGAAATCAAAATGCAAAAATTAGATTACTTAATGGAAACATTAAAAGAAAAAATGAATCTTTATATCAATCAGAAAAAAACAAAATATCATACCATCATGCAAAGTTATATATTCAAAAATCCCAAAGTTTTATATCAAGAAAAAGAAAAACAAGTCATGGAAAGAGCAAAACAATTGCAAAGCACTTTCAAAGAATATATAAACGAAAGACAACATATGCTCTCTTTAGATATCAATACCCTAAAATTGGTCAATCCACTAAATATTTTAGAAAAAGGATATTCTCTTGTCATGAAAGATGATAAAATAATGAAAAGCTATAAACAATTACAAGTAAATGACGAAATTTCCATTCGCTTAAAAGAAGGAAGTATCAAAGCTTCGGTAAAGGAGGTCAAAAAAAATGGAAAAAACATTTGAAACAGCACTACAAGAATTAGAAGAAATTGTCAAAGAATTAGAAAGTGGAAATATCCCACTCGATAATGCCATCAATAAATACACAGAAGCCATGCAATTAGTAAAATTCTGTAGTGAGAAATTAAATGCCGCAACCAAACAAATTAATCAAACCGTCACCGAAAGTGGCGAATTAAAAGATTTTGAATTAACGGAAGAAACGAAAGAATAGGTGAGAATATGAGCTTAGCAAGCAAAACCTTTTTGGTTACATTACGAGAAAATGTAAAAGATGAAGATTCCAATAGTAGTAACTACTTAGTAAGAAGTGGGTGCATTGCCAAAATCGGAAGTGGCATCTATGCCTATCTGCCCATTGGTCTTCGAATTTATCAAAAAATTGAACAAATCGTCCGCGAAGAAATGAATCAAAAAAATGCCGAAGAGCTCATCATGCCTTCTTTAATCCCAATGACGTATTATGAAAAAAGTGGACGAAAGGAAAAATTTGGTCCAAGTATGTTTCAACTAAAAGATCGCTACGAAAGAGATTATGCGCTAGGACCAACTCATGAGGAACTGTTCGCTTTTATTGCCAAAAAGAAAATTCATTCATATAAGGATATGCCATTCACCCTTTATCAAATGGCCAATAAATATCGAGATGAAGCAAGACCAAGATATGGACTTATTCGTGTCAGAGAATTTGTCATGAAAGACGCATACAGTTTTGATAAAGACGACATGGGTTGTGACCAGTCTTATATGCAAATGAAACAAGCATACAATACCATTTTTGATCGCCTTCACATTCAATATCGCATCGTCAAAGCCGACAATGGAACCATGGGTGGAAGCTTATCTGAAGAATACCAGGCCATCACGGACATTGGGGAAGATGAAATTCTTCTTTGTGACCATTGCGACTATGCCGCGAATAAAGAAGTAGCAACCTGTTATAGTAACAGAACCAATGAAAAGCCAAAACCACTTGAAAAAATTCATACACCAAATTGTAAAACGGTAGAAGAAGTCAGCACTTATCTAAATGTTTCAAAAGAAAAAATCGTGAAGACGATGCTTTACCAAGCCAAGGATAAAATCTATGCTTGTTTAATCAGAGGAGACCGAGAAATCAATGAATTAAAACTGACCAAGGCACTCCATGTAGAAGAAGTCACATTAGTAGAGGAAAAGCAAAGAAAAAGTACTTTCTCCGTTCCCAATGGATTTATTGGACCAATTCAAAATCCATATGAAATCATCATGGATGATGAAGTCAGTCAAATGAAAAACTTTGTAACCGGTGCAAACGAAAAAGATTTCCATTATCAAAATGTCAACGTTACCGATTTCCAAGTAAAAATCATCGCCGATATCAAAACGGCCAAAAACATGGATCTTTGCCCATCTTGTCAAACAGGACATTTACAAGCAAAAAAAGGAATTGAAATTGGCAATCTATTCAAACTTGGTACCAAATATGCTGAAGCACTCGATTTACAATACCTCGATGAAGAAAATCAATTACATCCTGTGATTATGGGTTCTTATGGGATTGGTATCGGACGCATTATGGCAGCCATCGCTGAACAAAATTGGACCGAACAAGGAATCCAATGGCCAATGGAAATTGCTCCTTATCAAGTGGGAATCATTCCAGTCAGTATGGAAGACCAACGTCTCACCTCAGCTTGTGAAAAATACCATGAACAATTAGAAAAAGAACACATCGATGTTCTATATGATGATCGCATGGAACGCTTTGGAGTCAAAGCCAAGGACATGGAATTAATTGGGATTCCCATTCGGATAATTTTTGGCAAATACATCGAAGAAGGAAAAGTGGAAGTCAAAACTAATCAAGAAAAAACTCTCATCCCACTACCAGAATTAGTAGATTATATTAAAAAAATAACAAAAATTGGTTAAATCCAGTAATTGTTATTTTTTTTGACGTTTTTTCATCCATAATAAAAACGTGAGGTGAGAAAATGAAAAGAAAAATTTTGACGTTCTTACTCGTATGGTCATTTTTAATTTCTCCAACCATAGCACTAGCCTATGCGAGTCAAATCATCGTCGGAGGAGAAAACATTGGGATTCATATTGACTCTGGAATTTTAATTATTGGTTTTTATAAAGTAAATGGAAAATACCTCAAAGCACAACCAGAAATCGAAATCGGGGACATGATTACCAAAGTAGAAACAAAAGAAGTAAATACCATTGAAGAACTCACCAGTGCAATTGATGAATTCTTAAACGAAGAGGAAATTCACTTGACTTGCAAAAGAAACAATCAGGAATTTACAACAACTTTACATTTAGAAAATGTTAATAATGTCTATAAAACCGGCTTATATGTCAAAGACGGAATCAGTGGGATTGGTACGCTCACCTATATTGATCCTGAAACCAAAGTATTTGGAATATTAGGACACGAAATTATCGAAAGTAACACCAAAACGCGAATTGAAGTCAAAGAAGGAACCATTTTTCAAAGTGACGTAACCAAAATTATCAAAAGTGAAAACGGAAAAGTAGGGGAGAAAAATGCAACGCTCCATACCGAACAAACCCTTGGAATCATCCAAAAAAATACCTTATATGGCGTTTTTGGAACCTATGAAAGTCCAGTAATGAAAGAGCATATCATGCCCGTTGGAAAAGAAGAGGAAGTTAAATTAGGAAAAGCATCGATTTATACCGTCTTAGAAGGAAATCAACGAAAAGAATACGAAATTACCATCAAAAAAATAAATCACCAGAGTGATATCAAAAACATCACCTTTGAAATCACAGATCCAGAATTACTAGCCAAAACCGGTGGAGTCATCCAAGGAATGAGTGGAAGTCCCATCATTCAAAACGGAAAAATCATCGGAGCAGTCACCCATGCCATTGTCGATGACGTCAAATTAGGATATGGAATATTTATCACAACCGTGCTTGAAAAAGGAGAAGAATAATTCTCCTTTTTAAATTTCACTTGATTTTCATTGAATTTTCCACCGTTTTTGATTAATATTAATCATAGAGGTGTCGAAAATGTATTGCATATATTGTGGCGGTAAAATCAAAAAAGAAGATAATTATTGTGAACACTGTGGCAAAAAAGTGAAAAAGGAAATTTTTTCCTTGTCTACCCATGTGAAAATTTTCCTTGGAGGCATCTTCATCGTATTATTGCTTTCCATCGGAATAGGAAAAATCATTCAAATCGCAAATTCTCCCGAATATCAAGTGATTCGTTTTGTAAAGTCATTTGAACAAGAAAATGCCAAAAAAATATTTCGGGATTTAGGATTATCCAATAGCGAATTCATGAATGAAAAAACGTTCTTTCAAACCTTTGAAAACGAAAATATCGTCCATATTCAAAAGTTAAAACAAGTCTCCTGTGAAACCAAAGACAATATTTCGGATTGTAACATCTTATATGAAACCAAAGAGAAAAAAGAATTGCAAGAGACCATTTACTTAACCAAAAAAGATCAAAAATGGACCATTGAAAACACCAAATTTAAAACCGTCAAAAATTGGAAACTATATCTACCAAACAATGCCAGTGCCAAATTAAACAATGTCGATTTAGCACCATACAAACAAGAAACCTGTGATAAAGACGGATTTGATTGCTACCAAGTAGAAGAAATCTTTAAAGGAAATTACATTCTCAACATGAATTGGAATGAAATGGATTTAGAAACCAATGTCAAAATTAACGAAACCAATACCTATACACTCAATACCAAAGATTTAACAGAAAACAGAAAACAAGAAATTCTCAAAATGATTCAAAGTATTACCGAAAAATTATATCGAGGAGTAATCGAAAAGAAATCAAAAGAAGATTTAAACCTCCAAGACCCATTAACAAAAACATACGAAAAATTACAAAAAGAGATAAAGCAAGACCTTAATGATTTTCAAATCCAACAACTAGATTTCATGGATATCACCTTAGATCAAAATGGACTCTTTCAAGTTCAAGTGAAGATGAATTATACCTATCAAATCACCAAAAATGATCAAAATCATAGTGGAAAGAGTAGTGACATTTTTACAGCGACCATTTCCAAAGACATGAAAGAAGTTCAATCAATGAGTAGTTTAGTGACATTCTTTTCAACCAAATATTAAAAAAATTGACATTTCATTTGTCAATTTTTTTCTATGCTCGAATGGCATAACTCACAATCGATGCCACTACACTAAGAACCATCACCAAAACCATAATCCATGCTGCAATTTTTCTTGTTCGTTTGCTCAATTTCTTTCACCTCTTTACAAGGAATTTTCCTAATTAATTTATCATAAAAAATGAAGATTGTAAATAAAATTTAATGGGTGAAAATAGACTTGAAAAAAATCTTAAAAGAAAACAAAAGACTCTGGATTTTTCTAGTAATCATTTTTGCATTTGGCCTAGCAAGTGGCATTTTTTATGGAATTCAAGATAACACTGCCAAAAATTTTTCCATGATTCAAAATATCAGTACCTTATGTTCGACAACGCCTCATTTCTTTTTCGAGCACTTTTTCGTTTTATCCGCTTTCTTTGTTGCTTCTTTCGCTTTCTTATCAATTCCTTGTATGATCCTTTATTTATTTTGGGAAGGCTTATCCATTGGATTTACAATCATGGTCTTTATCGCTCAAGCATCATTTGCTGGATTTTTCTTCATTTTCATCTTTCAAATTCTTGCCAAAGGCCCATTCTTATGCCTATACTTCTTACTAGCCCAAAAATTCATCAAATTAAATAAAGCCATCTTTCGAATGTGGAAAGAAAAAAGAGATAAAAGAAACCTGATTCTAGAAATATCGTTGCGAGCGATTTTACTCATTTTTTGTATTGCCATGTACGATTTAATTTTTGAACATCTTCTATTTAAAATCATCTGTCACTTCCAAATCTCCTTAGGATAGAAAAAAAACAGATTATCTGCTATAATACCGAGTAGGTGAGACCTATGGAAAAAGTCATCGTCGGCATTTCCGGCGGAGTAGATAGTGCCGTAGCAGCATATTTATTAAAACAAGAAGGATATCAAGTGGAAGGACTTTTCATGCGCAATTGGGACGCAGCGTTAAATAACGATTTTTCAGGAAATCCAACCATCAATAACGAAATCTGTCCTCAAGAACAAGATTATAACGATGCCAAAGAACTTTGTAAAGAATTAGAAATTCCTCTTCATCGCGTCGATTTTATTAAAGAATATTGGGATTACGTCTTCACTTATTTTCTAGAAGAATTAAAAAAAGGAAGAACGCCGAATCCAGATTTATTATGCAATAAATATATCAAATTTGATTTATTTAAAAAAGAAGCCCAAAAATTAGGAGCAACCAAAATTGCAACCGGTCACTATGCCAGATTAGAAAAAGGGCGTCTTCTAAGAGGAATCGATACCAATAAAGATCAAACATACTTCCTTGCGCAATTAACACCAAATCAATTGCAAGATGTTTTATTTCCAGTTGGTGATAAAACCAAATCCGAAGTAAGAGAAATTGCCCTTCAAAATCATTTAAATGTGGCCAAGAAAAAAGATTCCACTGGTATTTGCTTTATTGGCGAAAGACATTATCAAGCATTTATCCAAAACTACTTAAAACCCAATCCTGGTGACATCCTAAACGTCGAAACCAAGGAAAAAATTGGCACCCACAACGGTTTGATGTATTATACCATCGGACAGCGAAAAAACATTGGAATATCCGGTTATGATCAGCGTCACTATGTCTGTGGAAAAAACGTTGAAAAAAACATCTTGTATGTAGCTTTTGGTGAAAAAAATGAATACCTCATGAGCGATGAATGCATCATTGAAGACGTAAATTTAATTAGTGCAACACACCCAAGCTTTTGTACAGCCAAATTCCGATATCGGGGCGAAGATATTCCGGTAGAAGTCGAATATCTAGATCAGAAAAAAGCCAAAATATCTTATCCAAACGGAGCCAAAGCAGTCACTCCGGGCCAATTTTGTGTCTTGTATCTCGGAAGTGAATGTATTGGTAGTGGCATCATTCAAGAAGTAAGAAAAAACGGCCAAAAACTATGGTATCTCTAATGTAAAAAAGCCTTTTCACTTGACAGTAAAATTGTAAATGATATAATTATGAATGTAAATAGTAAAGGGTAGGGAGAAGAAATGCAACGTTTAAATGAATTATTACAAGAATTAGGAATATCCAAAGTACGTTTAGCAAAGTACTTAGGAGTTTCAAGACAAATGGTCTATAATTATTTAGAGCTCGATGACTTAAATGGCCAAAAGAAAAAAAATTATTATTATTTAAATTGCTCGAAATTGACGATGGAACCGATAGTGCCATCAGTAAAATTAAAGTCACAACAGATTACTTAATGAGCGTTGAAAATCGTCTAAATCAAGGCGTAAAAAGTACATCTGATCTAGACAGTTATTTTGATTTAAAAGGACTTGATAAAGACGATCAAATCTTAATCGCCGATATTACATACCTTTTAAAAGAAAAATTATTAGATGACTCTCGAAGACACGAAAACCATTATGCAATTACATATCTATATCATATGTTGCAATCACTAGATAACGTTCCAGAAATCAAATATATTTTTGGATATATGTCAAAAACAACCGGTTTTACCAATCCAGAAGAATACAAATTTCAAGAAGACAAACAATTTATCTTTGAAGGAATTTTATACTCTGCTTTAACACTTTATAATAATGGGGGAGCGAGTAGGAGTAAACTTGCCGAAAGCCACCGTCGTTTCGTACAAGAAATCGAACAAAAAAATGAAGAAAAATTAAGTCGTACACAACAATTAAATACGATCAAAATTCAAGCTTTAAAAGAATTAAATTATACCGAAATTAATGAAACCAATGCAGCCGAAGTATTTGAAAAAATTGCAGAAATTCAATCAAGAAAAGTGTAAAACTTTTCTTTTTTTCAAGTCCCCTACTTTAAAAAATGTTCAAAGAGGGGAGTTTCATCGAAAAAAGCCAAACAAATTACAAGTGGTATCGTAATGAACACTCACTCTTCTTACGAAAATCACTCTTCGTTGCAAATGAGAAGCGTTTCAATAACGCATTTTCTTGCATTCAGATGAATAATGATTCATTGTTCTTGGATTCGATGCAAAATATGAAAACAAAAAAATAAAAAAGCAACCAAATGAATGATCAAAGCTAAAAAATATAAATCAAATTCATAATTAAATAACTTCATAATAAGAATATATAAAAAGAAGAAAAGAAATCATAAATTCATCAAAAGATTTCATAAATGATAAACAAAGTCAAGATTTTTTGAAAAAAACACAATTTATCATAATATATATTATGTTAACCGATAAAAGAAAGACAGATTAAAGTCTAGAAAAAATACCCCACGATTTATAAGAATTAATGTCTCTAAAACTTAAAAAAACTCATATAAAATCTTTTTTAAAAAATTTTTATAAAAACAAACGTTCTATTCGAAAATAAATAAAGAAAAAAACATTGAAGAATCAATCAAAAGAAGCAAAAATTGCAAATCGTTAAAAGAAGCCCTACTCCCATGCCAATCATCATCGCCGGGCGCTCATGATATTTCTTCGCTTCGGGAAATAATTTTTGAATCGAAAGCGTAATCATAATGCCACCAACAAATAGTAAAACGGTATAGATCATCACATCCCGAATCAAGGGAGCAAACAAAAAAGCGGTGAGTAAGGCTCCAATCGGTTCTGCAACACCAGATAAGAAGGTTGCCAAAATGGCATCTTTTTTTCGTTTGGTAGCATAATAGATAGGTACAGCAATACTAATGCCTTCGGGAATATTATGAAGCATAATGGCGATACTTAATTTAAAGCCAAAATGAACATCTTGGTAAGCACTCATAAACGTTGCAATTCCCTCGGGTAAATTATGAAGCATTAATGCCACCATGGATAATATTCCCAACTGATAGAGACTTTGCTTCTTTTGTTTATTCAAAATCCAGTTCATGAAAAAAATCAGTCCAATCCCCAAAAGAAATGCAACCAGACAAAGCACGATTCCCTTCCAAGACGGATAAGAAAAAAGAATTTGGAAAGTCGATTTTGGGACTAATTCCGTCACAGATAATCCTATCATGATGGATAATGAAAGCGATAAACAAAAGCTAATAAACCGATTCACTTGATAATCGGGAATTCGAAAAAAAATAATCAAAGCTCCGAAAACCGTTGACATACCGGCTATACTGGATAAAAGAATAGGAAAAAACATCCATATCACCTATATATGTTTATGCATCTATGCCCTACTTTATTAACCAATTATTACCACGGAAAATCAAGAACTTTCCGTATGCTCCAAGACATATTTCACATAATAATAGTGGGAGGTAAGAAAAAATGAGTAGAGAAAATAGACAAAATCAAAATTCTCGTAATAAACAAAATAATCGTCAAAACGAGAGAAATAATGAAAGAAAAAATAACTCAAAAAGCAATAGACAAAGCAAAAAAAGTAACGAAAGATCATGTTAATTTGCTAAAGTCAAAAAGAAAGTTTCGATATAGTAAACTTTCTTTTTTCATGATTCTTTTTTGTTTCTTGGATGATACGTATAATCTTGCCTTTTCTTTTCATTTGATAAATGCGTATAAATTTGGGTCGTCGAAATATCGGCATGTCCTAAAAGTTCTTGGACAATTCGCAAATCTGCCCCATGATTTAATAAATGCGTAGCAAAAGAATGACGAATGACATGCGGAGAAACCTCTTTACAAATCCCCTTCTCTTGACATAATTTTTTTAAAATTTTAAAAAATCCTTGTCGACTCATCGGTTGAAAACGATTATTTAAAAATAAAGCATCAGAATAATGATTGCGAAGTAATAATGGACGATACGTCGATAAATAAAGCAAAACATATTTTTTCGCAGTATCGTTCATGGGAACAATGCGCATTTTATCCCCTTTTCCATGAACATGAACAAAATCTTCATCAAAATCGACATCTTGAACACGTAAAGAAACCAACTCCGTAATTCGCATGCCTGTGGCATATAGAAGTTCCAACATTGCTTTATTGCGATAATCATAAGGAGTCCGACAATCCAATGTGAGAAGTCGGTCTACTTCCTCAATCGTCAAATATTTTGGTAATTTTTGACTCTGTTTTGGAGGAATAATCAAATCACATGGATTTTGAGTAAGATCATTTTCATCTACTAAAAATTGATAATAATTTTTTAAAACGGTTAAATAATGAGCTTGTGTTCGCGCCCCATCTAAATTCATCGAAAATAAAAAGTGCTCTAGCTCATTTCGATCACAATGTAAAGAATCGGGAATCACTTTGTGAAATTGCTGCAAATGATAGCGATAAGAAAGCAAAGTATTCAAAGACAATTTACGTTCATACTGTAAATAGTCAAGATACTTTTCTTCATACATATCCAAAAGATGATTCATTGTTTTTTCCATTCTACTAGCCTCAAGATTATTATAAAATAAGCAAGTTCTTTCGTCAAACGAAATGGTATGATATAATAATTTACGGTGGTTCTATGGAATTATTAGCAAATAAACTACGACCTAAATCATTAGAAGAAATCATTGGTCAAAAACATTTAATTGGCAAAGGAAAAGTTCTAACCAATCTCGTTGCCAACCAAAAAATATTTTCGATGATATTATACGGAAAACCAGGAACCGGTAAAACTTCCATTGCCAATGCCATCGTAGAAGAATTAAAAATGCCCCATCGCTTTTTAAATGCAACCATCAATAATAAACAAGACTTTGATGTGGTCATTGAAGAAGCCAAAATGTATGGAGAAATGATCGTAATTATCGATGAGATTCATCGAATGAATAAAGATAAACAAGATATTTTACTTCCGCATCTCGAATCAGGATTGATTATTTTAATTGGTCTTACGACATCCAATCCCTATCATAAAATAAACCCAGCAATTCGTTCTCGAGTCCAAATATTTGAACTGCACGAACTTTCCACGGAAGACATCCTAGAAGGACTAAAAAATGCCGAAACAACGCTTCCCGACATTCAAATGGATGAAGATGCCAGAATGCAAATTGCCCTACTCTCCTCTGGAGATTTTCGAAATGCACTGAATTTATTAGAAGTCACATACTATGCCACTCAAGACAAACACATCACCAAAGAAAGCGTTGAAAAAATCAATGCCAAACCAGTTTTTTTTCATGATAAAAATGAAGATGGACACTATGATGTCCTATCCGCTTTTCAAAAGTCAATTCGCGGAAGTGATGTAGATGCTTCCTTACATTATTTAGCAAGATTGATTGAAGCAGGAGACTTAGATAGCATCTATCGAAGAATGAGTGTCATTGCCTATGAAGATATTGGACTAGCCAATCCCGGAATGGGTCCCAAAGTCCACGCAGCCATTGAAGCGGCCGAACTTTTAGGATTACCAGAAGCGCGTATTCCACTCGGCGTCGTGGTCACAGAATTAGCACTTTCTCCCAAAAGTAATAGTGCCTACTTAGCCATCGATGAAGCGCTATCCGATATCCATAAAGGTAACACCGGAAATGTACCCAATCATATCAAAACAACGAGTAAAGATTATCTCTATCCTCATAATTATCCGCATGATTACGTCAAACAAGAATATCTTCCAGAAAACTTAAAAGGAAAAGTTTATTATCATGCCAAAGAAAATAAATACGAAAAAAATATTAATCAAATACATAAAGAAATGAAAGGACAATCAAAATGAAAATTGCACTTATTGGAACAGGATTATACAGTACCTCCCTTGCCAAAATTTTTTCAGAAATCAAAGAAAACGAGATCTGTTTATGGACAGAACAAAAAAGCTTAGTAGACAAATTTAAGAAAACGCACAAATTTGACTTTCTTCCCAAAAATACCAAACTACCCGAAAACGTTAGCATCACGAGTTCATTAGAAGAAGCACTAAAAAGTGCCAATGCCATTTTTATCTTAGTCAGTAGTCAATTTTTTGAAGAAACCATCAAACAAATGAAACCTTATTATAAAAAGAAGATTCCAATTTTTGTTGGAAC
>CANQAU010000022.1 GCA_947588935.1 uncultured Bacilli bacterium | reverse complement strand
ATTGTAAAAGCAAACGACACAAGAAAAAAACATATTGCAGATATGATTTTAAAAAGGAATCCGAAAACGGTAGGAATCTATCGATTAACTATGAAAACCGATTCTGATAACTTCCGTGCAAGTGCTATTCAAAGTGTAATTGAACATTTAAAAAACGCTCAAGTAAAAATTGTTATTTATGAACCAACTTTGAAAGATGATCAATTTGATGGTTGTGACGTGATCCATTCTTTAGATGAGTTTAAAAATAATTCTGATGTTATTGTAGCTAATCGTTTGGATGAACATCTTCAAGATGTCAAAGATAAGATCTATACAAGAGATTTATATACAAGAGATTAATTTTAAAAGCAAATTATTGACTTGTTTGATATA
This sequence comes from uncultured Bacilli bacterium, assembly GCA_947588935.1. GTDB lineage: Bacteria > Bacillota_I > Bacilli_A > RF39 > UBA660 > MGBC162267. Next base: position 19,041 of record CANQAU010000022.1, on the reverse strand, counting down.
AAATGGGTTGAATAACTTGCTTTTTTTCATGACAAAAATTGGAGTTCTTTTAAAAAGTTGGTGCAAAAAGGTGTAAGTTTCAGCCAAAAGTGGGTGCAAAAAGGTGTAAAAGTGCTATAATAAGGCTAATAAGAGGTGCAAGATAGCATGAAAAGAAAAATTTATAATGACTTACTTGAATGGAAAAATACTAAAAATTTTAAACCACTAATGGTATTAGGAGTAAGACAATGTGGGAAAACATATATTATCGAAGAATTTTGTAAGAATGAATTTAAGCATTATAAGAAGATTAATTTATTACAAGATTCTGATGTCGTGAAATTATATGCTTCTGATGATTCATCGGATAAAAAATATAATGATTTAAAAATTTTGTTAAATTTTGATTTTGATCAAGAGGATAGTATTTTGTTTATTGATGAAATCCAAGTTAGTGAAGAACTAATTTCAGAATTAAAATATTTTAATGAACAACATAGCAATGTTCGAATAATTTGTGCAGGTTCCTTGCTTGGTGTCAAACTATCAAAATTAAAAAAATCTTTCCCGGTAGGAAAAGTAACTAGATTATATATGTACCCTATGGACTTTGAAGAATTTTTAATTGCATTTGATCAAGAATCTTTATTGCTGAAAATTAAAGAATGCTACAAAAAAAATGAGTCCATGGGAATACTTCATAAAACAGCCGTAGATTATTATAGAAGATATTTATTATCAGGAGGTATGCCAGAAAGTATCAAGGCCTTAATCGAATGTAAGGATGATTATTACAATTATGATTTATCTACATTAAACGATATGATTGAGGATTATAAAAATGATATGAATCATCATGTTTTAAATTCCAATGAAACATTGAAAATCAGAAATATATATGATTCTTTGCCATCTCAATTACAAAATGCTTCTAAAAAATTTCAATACTCAGTAATTACCGATGATGCTAAATCAAGAGAATATGCCTCTCCTTTGAGTTGGCTCGTTGAAAGTAGTATGGTTCAACAATGTAAGTGTGTTAAAAGACCAGAAAAACCTTTACTAGGTTTTGTTGATAATAATGTTTTCAAAATATATTATTCAGATGTTGGAATATTTAATCGAATCGTTAATAACGACATTCGAACCATCATGATAGATGATATGAAAATCTATAAAGGTATCATTACTGAAAATTATGTTGCTAATCAATTAAAAGCGATTGGATTTGATTTATTGTATTGGAAAGGGAGTCGAGATTCCAAAGTAGACTTTTTAATTTCTACTATGAATGATGGAGTCATACCAATTGAAGTAAAAGCCGAAGAAAATACACAATCCAAAAGTTTAAAAGTTTATAACGAATTGTATCATCCAAAATATATGATTAGAATTAGTTTAAAAGATTTTGGGTACAATCTTGAAACAAATATAAAATCTATTCCACTATATGCAGTATGTTGTATTCAAAAATGAGATACCTAAATGTTTTAATATAGATTTTATTAAAAAATACAAGAATTAGGCAGAATAACTTGCCTAATTTTTGTATTTAATAGGAGCAGTTTTTATGATTTTGTTTTTTACATCACTTATAAATAGTTGCAGTTCTCCAGTACTAGAATAATTAACATTGAGTATATATTCTAATTGATGAAAATACTCCATTTTATCCATAGCATCTCTATATTTGAATAAAACCTTAATATAAAATGAAGTATCCGAATTTTCTGAGTAATGAGGAATTACTAAATTGGTATGAAAATCATAATATCGATTTGGTGCAATGATTTTAGAATCTTCTAACAATACCGTATAAATATTATAATATTCCTTATCACTGTTTACTAATTCTTGCAAATCCAAATCATACTTGCCTGTCTCTTCATTCAATCCAAAACGTGTTTCGCTAACTAATTGAAGATCTTTTAATAAATTATTCGATACATTTTCTACTCTGATGGAGAAACTATTAATATACGTATCGTTTTCAATATTATCCATATCATTATAATCATCTTTTAAGATTGGTTCCGATATTATAAATGGTCGAAGAAATTTAATGTCTTCTCTCCTCATTTTTTGATTTTCATATTTGATAGTAAAAACGAGTGCAATTAAAGTTGTCATTCCACCAAACAGAGCACCAAAAAAATTAATCCATGCATCTTTTGACCCTTCAATAACGATAAATGGCAAGTTTGGTATAATTAGTTGGTCAACCATTAATATAATCAAATAAGTAAATGGAGCTGCCAAAAGAAATATTGCAAGTATGATATAAAATAATTTTTTCACATAAATCGCCTCTTCTTTCTTTTTATTGATAGTATAAACAATGTCTAAACAATTGACAATCGTTTTTTACACATATCATTTTGAGTTCAAAACATATTGACTTGGTTTATCAATTCACTTCGTAAGAAGTGTTTTTTTTTCGTGGAATTGGAAGTTCTACGTTAATTTTTAATGTTAGGTGATGATATGAAAAAAGAAGAAAACCATCCCTCCAAGAAACGAATCGGCTATGTTATTCTGACGTGGAATTCTGAAAAGCAAATTGAGTCTTGTTTACAGTCCATATTTTCTATTCGTAAGTTTCATAATCATGTCATTGTAGTAGATAATGGCTCTTGTGATCGTACTGTTAAACTAATGCAACCATATACTACAAGCCAAAAATTAGAAATCATTCGCTTAGAGAAAAATGTTGGTACTACGATTAGTAGAAATATGGCTATTAAAAAGTTACTTGATCAAGTTGATTATATTTGTGTGCTTGATTCAGACACGATCATTAATGAAAATGCCATTGAAGAGATGATTCGGATTCTGGATGAAAATAATTATATTGGTATTATTGGACCAGAGATGAAAACAAAAAAGGGAATTGTACAAAATTCAGGAAGAAAGTTTCCGAGTATTAAAATCAAGTTTTTAAAAGCTATTCCCATTTCAAAAATACAAAAATATGGAGAAAGATTGGAGTATACAGATTTTTCTTCTCCAAGTGATTTTTATGAAGTTGATTATTTGATGTCTGCTTGTTGGTTAATGACGAATCAAACTTGTAAAACCATAGGATTATTTGATGAAAAAATATTCTATGCCCCAGAAGATGTTGAATATTGTATGCGTGCTCATTTACTTGGATATACCATTGCATATACAAAAAGAGCATCTATCATTCATGAATGGCAAAGATTATCTAAGAAAAAGTTGATTAGTAAAATCAATTGGGAACATATCAAAGGATTAATTTATTATTTTAAAAAATATCATTATTGGATGAATGCTGATAAAGCATGGAAAAAGGAGTGAATATAATGAAAGTATTTTTTATAAATCCACCATTTAAAGCTGAATATGGAAAATTTTCGCGAGAAAATAGAAGTCCTGCTGTTACGAAAAGTGGAACGCTTTATTATCCATTATGGCTTATTTATGCTGCTGCAGTAGCAGAAAAAGCTGGTTTTGAGGTAGAATTTTTAGATGCACCTGCTAAACCTCTTAATCATGAACAAAGTATTCAATATGTTAAAGAACATGGAGATCATACAAAATTAATTGTTATAAATACAAGTACACCATCTATTTATAATGATATGGATTTTGGACTAGAAGTTAAAAATATGTATCCAGATGCTAAATTAATTTTAGTTGGTACACATCCTTCTGCATTACCAGAAGAAACTTTAAACTATAATTCAAATATTGATGCTGTTGCTAAACGAGAATACGATAATATCGTATTAGAAATGGCAAAAGCAATTCAAGATAAAAAAGATTTATCAACGGTTAAGGGTCTTGTTTATCGTGGAAAAGATGGTAAAATTCATGAAAATGAAAATGCTGCTTATATAACAAATATTGATGAAATTCCATTTGCATCAAAATTTATTAAAGAACATTTAGATGTTCGTGATTATTTCTTCTCAGCTGCTGAATATCCAGAAATACAAATTTTTACAGGAAGAGGATGTCCTTGTCGTTGTAATTATTGTGTTTATCCACAAATTATGCATGGTAGAGCTTATCGAATGAGAAGTCCAGAAAATGTTATCGAAGAATTAATCTATATTCGAGATAATTTTCCTGATGTAAAAGAGATCGTATTTGAGGATGATACATTTACTATTGATCAAAAACGTGTTATCGATATTTGCAATTTGATGATTGAAAATGGTTTAAACAAAAGATTTAAATGGTTATGTAATGCCCGCGTAAATCTAAATTATGAAACTATGAAAAAAATGAAAGAAGCCGGATGTCGTTTAATTATTCCGGGAATGGAAAGTGGATCTCAAGAAATTCTTAACAATATTCATAAAGGAACAACTTTAAAACAAATTCGCGAATATGTTAAAAGTGCCAAAAAAGCTGGATTATTAATTCATGCTTGTTACATGGTTGGAAATGAAGGAGAAACCAAAGAGACCATGAAAGAAACGTTAAAGTTGGCGTTAGAACTAAATACGGATACGGCTCAATTTTTTCCATTAATTCCTTACCCTGGAACAGAAGCCTATGATTGGGCAAAGAAAAACGAATATATTAAAGGAACATACGAAGAGTATTGTAAACCGGACGGAACACATAACTGTGTTATTAGTTTACCAAACATTTCTAGTGAAGAATTAGTTAACTTTTGTGACGAAGCACGAAGAAAATATTATTTACGACCAAGATATATTTTCCATCGTTTATATGTAGGAATTAAAAATCCAGAAGATTTAAAACGCTCTTTAAAAGCTTTTGGCAATATCAAAAAATATTTATTTAAAAGGAAATAAATATGAGACATATACGGGTATCTGTGGCTATGGCTACTTATAACGGAGAAAAATATATTCAAGAACAAATTCGCACTATATTACAAAATTTAACTGATAATGATGAACTCGTAATATCAGATGATGGTTCAAAAGATCAAACTAGAAAAATGATTGAAGCTTTTCAAGATAAAAGAATTAAATTCATTCAAGGTCCGAAAAAAGGAATTAAGCAAAACTTTGCTAATGCCATTAAACACACTTCTGGAGACATTATTTTTCTTGCTGATCAAGATGATATATGGATGAAAAATAAGGTAGAAACAGTATTAAAATATTTTCAAAATTCAGATATTTTATTAATCCAACATGATGCAATCGTTATTGATTCACAAAGAAATATTCTTTATGAATCATTTTCTTCACTTCGTAATGTGAAAGTAGGTCTTGTACGCAATATTTTAAAAAACTCTTATCATGGATGTTGTATTGCTTTTCGTAAAGAATTAAAAAAAGAAATTTTACCAATACCAGAGAATATTTATTTGCATGATCAATGGATTGGATTAATTGCTGAAATGAATGGTAACACAAAATTTATTCCTGAAAAACTCATTCAATATCGCCGCCATGAACAAAATGCATCTTCTTTTAAACACTTACCTATTCATCAGATTATCAAAAATCGTTATCAAATTATTAAAAGTATTTTGCATTATTCTAAGAATCGAGGTGCGCAATGACAATTTATGCTCTTTTAATTTTACTTATATTATTGTTGCCACTTTTTAAAGTTCCAAAGAAAACCTATTGTATCATTTGTGGCTTTTGTGTTTTACTCATTGTTGGACTTCGAAGTATTCATTTAGGTCAAAAGGATACTGAGTTTGTGTATAAAGTTATTTTTGACCTTTTCTCAGAAAATAATTGGGCTGAAACATTTATATATATTCATAATCAAAATATTGAATATGTCTTTTATATCATCATGAAATTATTTACTGTATTTTCACATAATTATCAGCTATATTTATTTTTAATCGCTTGCCCGTATGTATTTGCTGTCAGTTATCTCATATATAAATATTCTAAAATTCCAACTCTCAGTTATATCTTATTTTTATCTTTAAATTATTTTTCATTATCTTTTACTTTATTAAGACATGTAGTTGCTATGGCTTTTTTAATTGCAGCTTTGCATGCTTTAATAAACAAGAAAAATAAATCTTTTTTCATTTATGTTTTCTTGGCAAGTTTATTTCATCGAACTGCCTTAATTTTCTTGCTTATTTACCCTCTTTCGAAAATCAAGTTCTCCTATTATTATTACTTTTTCATTGCATTTACTTTATTTATGGTCACTTGTTTTGGTAATCAAATTATGAATATTTTATTTATGATTTTAAAAAATCCGCATTTTTTGTTCTATCAAAATCAAGATGGAGATACCCTTACCTTTTTTGCTATTAATTTACTAATATTACTTTTCTGTAATATTTATGCAAAAAAATATTTAAAAAATAATTTCCATGAAGCAAATATTTTATTTAACACGCAGTTTTTGGCAACTTTATTTGCTAGTTGCACGTTATTATTAGGTGAATTTTTTCGAATTAGTTCTTATTTTGGTATTTTTAGTATCATTCTCTTACCGAATTGTCTTTCTTTTGAATCTAACAAAAAAGTTCAAACCATTTTTTATCTATTACAAGTGTGTGTGTTTGTTGCCTATTTTGTCTTATTTACCGTACATAACACATCTATATATCCATATCAATTTTTCTGGAATGGGGGATTTTAATGAAAGTTTTATTTATTGCTAACGATGACGATAAATTTGGTGCTCCAAAATCACTCATGGAAATGGTCACCACTTTGAAAAAAGATTTTGATGTTACACCTATTGTTTTAACTTCTAAACCAAATCAAGTAAATGTTTATTGTAATGAACATGATATTGAAAATTATGTTACCTATCATCCGAACGTACAGGTACATAAAGGAAAAAATATATTTTTATTTATTGTAAAATACACAATTAAAAAAATATATTATGAAATTTTTAAAAGAATTAGTTTATGGAAAGTTAAGAAATATATTTCTTTTGATGATATTGATATGATTCATTCCAATACAACAGCAACGGATTTTGGTGCTACATTATCTAGTATTTATCACAAAAAACATATTTGGCACATTCGAGAATTTGGTGACAAGGATTTTTCTTTAATTCCTCTTAGAAAAAATTATGTTTCTTTTATGAATCAAAATACGGATCATTTTATTTGTATTTCAAAAGCAATTCAAAAGGCATGGATTGGGAAAGGAATCGATGAAAAAAAGGCCTCTGTGATTTATAATGGGATTCAATTTCCTGATTCCCGTATTAAAACGCATTTTACGAATAGCAAGAAATTAAAAATTATTTTTACTGGTAGTATTAGTGAAACCAAAGGTCAAATTCATTTATTGAAGGCATTAACCTATCTTCCTATTGATTATTTAAAAAATATTCAGGTTGATTTTTTTGGTACTGGAAAAGAAAAATATATTCATTTTTTAGTTCATTTTGTACAATCTCATAAATTAGACTCTTGTGTAAATTTTAAAGGATATTGCAGTCATTTAGAAGATCAATATGCAAAATATGATATTGGTATTCAATGCTCGAGATCAGAAGGTTTTGGACGAGTTACGGTGGAATACATGCTTGCTGGTTTATGTGTTATTGCATCAAATACAGGTGCCAATGTTGAAATTATTTCAGATAACGAAAATGGTTTTTTATATGATTATGAAAATGATTCTGATTTAGCTAATAAAATTATTTACTTATATGAAAATAGAGAGGTTTTGAAAAAGATATCTTTACAAGCTATTCAAGATGTAAAAAACAATTTTATAACAGAAATCAACGCGAAAAATGTGTATCAACTGTATCAAAAAACTTTATAAAAAGTTGTTAAAAGAGAAATCTTGAAAAGTTTTCATTAATAAAAGCATTCACAAAAAATGAATGCTTTTACTTTGCAAATTTTACTTATGATACTTTCTTTTTTGTTGTTTTTCTTTTTTTATAGATGATATACCCTAGAATCAATAGTAAAAGTAGAATACTGCTACCAAGAATGATTGATAGGAAAATGACTGGAAAAGAACTCGTTTTCTTTTCTGGTATTTGGATGGATTCTCCTTTTATTAAGTCTTCTGTGGTTAGGAAGTAATCTTCATAGTTTTCGACTTCAAATTCAATATAGCCATCCTTTACTTGATTGTTTTTGGAGATGCTATGAAGCACTCCATCTTTGTAAGCATAGATGTTGATGATATCTTGATCGTTAAATTGGTCTTTCACATATACTTTTAATTTGACTTTTTTTGGTAAGTTTTTTCCTTCAAAATTTATATACATTCCTTTAGCATGATTCGTTAAGTTCTCTATTTTTTCTTGATGTGGGGAAGAGAAATTTACTCGTGGAGAGAAGTCATGGGTTTGTTCTAGTTTTTGACCATCGATAATCCAAGCATAGATGACTTTTTCCTCTTGATCGAATATTTCTAGTTCAACGGTTTTATCACTTTCTTTAATCTCTTCTAATACTTCTTTAGATAATTCTTGTTCGTCTTTCCAAGTAATTTCAATGGTTTCTTCTTCTGGATCTTCTAGTAAGTCTTCTAAATCTTCTAAGTAATGATGATCTTCACGAATAATTTTTAATAGAATGATATTTTGAAGTCCCGATTCGGAAGTGATGGTTATTTCAATGGGATTCTCTCCTATGATTAAGTGATGTTCCCCTACTCCTTCTATCTTTGCTTTTTCATCTTCTGCTTCGGCATTTACGATGATGGAAGAAACGCTATCTTTTACGGTTAAGGTATAGTTTTTTTCATCGATTTTGATAAGTTCATGACCGGGTATTTCAATGCTTTTTAAATGGTTGTTATCAGAAAGTGTTGGCTTTTCATTTTCTTCGTTGTCAATATTTTCTTCTTGATCATTTGGATTGCTTTCCACTTTTTCTTCTTCTTTTTTGATTACTGTTACTTCTATGGTGATGGTTTTTCCTGTTAAATCTTCTTCATCATAAGATGTAACATCTTGATTATAGATGGTAATTGTGGTTGTTCCAGTTTCTTTTCCTTCGATATTGATGGTTTCTGTATTGTTATCTAAGAAGATATCATTTTTCGAAAGGTTTAAGATATTTGGATTTTCGGAAGTAACGTTCACTCTCCCTGCGGCATGGTTTGCTTGAATGAAAAGCGGAGCCGTTTCTCCTTGTGTTAGTGAAAGAGTTTCTTCGGAAGTGGAGATGCTTCCATATGCAAAGACTACTTTTGGAATCATTAATAAAAAAGCAATGAATAAATATTTTTGTATTTTCATTTTATTCCCTCTATTCTTTGATAAGTTCAATACCCATAATGTGTTTTCTTATTTTAACATAATCTTTTGAAGTAATTTGATCATCTTCACTTATATCTGCTGCATAAAAATGAACTGTTTCTTTGATGATTTCTTCTTCCATAATATGGTTTCGGACTTTGATGGCATCTTCATCCGTGATGGTTCCATCTTCATTTATATCTCCAAGTAAAGCAATTTTATAATCAAAGTCTTTGCTATCATTTAATCGAATGGAAATTTTATCTCCAGTAGCAATGATGTCTTTCTTGCTGTTTTCCGTGGGTGCTACTAAAGAAAAGGTAATGGAGGATGCATAATAACTGATTCTAGTAGTTAGTTTATTAAAATCGTTATTTTTCGTAATGATGATGTCGTTTTTAAGTTTTAGTGGACTTTGAAATTCTTTAATACCATAAATTTTTACATTTCGATGATCTTGAATGATTTGATTCGGACAGGTTATTTGGTAGTAGATGGTGTACTTACCAATTTCTCGAAATTTTGGTGCTTCTTTTAAATTGAAATCTTGATTATTGGTGGAATAAGCAATTTCACAATTTTCCATTTCTGGAATGGTTATGGTATGTTCTTCGCCATCATAGATTCCTTCGTAGTCGAAAGCAGAAAATGGCTTACCAATAGTCAGAGTTTCTTCTTTGATGACATCGGTGTGATTTTCATCTAGAAAGATGCGAAATTTTATTACATATACGCCTTCTTTGGTATACATTGGCATTTGTTCTTGAGTATAGGATCCTTCTTCATCCATATAACGAATGAGGGCATTTTCAGGACTGGTTACTTCTAGGAAAATACCATGTGGTTTTCCATCTTCGATAAATGTTTGACTATGGGAGGTGTACTGGATATTTGAAGGTGCTTTTTCAATTGTGAAATCAAAGATGACATCTTCTGTTGTATGATCGCTCCAGGTTGTATTCTTTTTATCTTTGAGGGTTACTCGTACTTCTTGACTTCCCGCATTGGTTCGTTTATGATTCGTTACTTCCATCTTATCGCTTTGAATACCATTTAGTTCTAGGGTCTGTTCTTCTTCATTATAGGTATATGTTTTTTCTACTTTTGTTGGTTTTTCAAGGGTAAGGGGAATAATTTTGACAGCTACTTGATATTCGTTTTCTTGCTCGTCGTTATCCAGGGTGGCCGAATAAAATTTGTGATCCGTAAGACGAATGGTAATTTTGGCGGTTGTATCTCCTACTTGGGTTGTGGTGGTGGATGCACGGATGATTTCATACTCTTCTTTATCTAAATTGGTAATGGTAATGGCATCTGGATCGATGTTGGTTGTGTTATTATAAATCAAATCTTGAATGATAATTTCTGGTGTGATTTTGATTTTCTTTCTTGTGAGCGCTTCCACAGGGATGTCGATATGTTCAATTGTTTCGTAGTTATTTTGATCCGCAGGAACATATTTTGCTTTGTAGTTATGGGTTCCTTCTTTTAAAGTTTCTTCTTCGTTTTCCCAAACAAAATTAATTGGTAAGATAATGTCTTTCAGTGGTTCATCGATTAAACCAGTTAAATCGGTTGGAATTTCATATTTTGGGATGGCTTTGGTTACCGTGACCGGGATTTCTTGTTCATAAGTGATATTATGATACTGTATTTCTACGATAAAGAAATCATCGCCATAGCGGAAGCTATCTGCTCCACTTGGATAAGTGATTTGGTAATCTTCGATGATTTCGGTGTATTCGTCTTCTTGATAGCTACCATCTTGTGTATAACCTCTTTCTAGTGTGATTGTGACCTCCATCTTTTCTTTGTCTACCGTTTCAAAGGCAACATATTCATTCTTTTCTTCCTCAACGGTAATGGGATATGGGTCGATGGTTTCATAATTCATTTTATTTTGGGAAGCAAAGGTTTTGGCATAGGCATTTTTGTACGTATAAATAATGGTGTCAAGAAAGACATTATTGTTATTTCGATAAAACGCACTTGGTTCAATGATCGTGACACTCTTTGGGATTTCTATTTCTTCAAGGAAAGTACAACCAAAGAAGGTTCTTGCAGCAATGGAAGTTACGGTTTCTGGAATGGTAAGTTCACGAACTCCACTTCTTAAAAAGGCTTCTTCTTCAATGGTTGTTAGTTTTTTTGGAAGGTTGATATTTTCTAAACGGGTACAATTTGCAAAGGCTCTTCTTTCAATTTTGGTTATTTCATCACTGAGGGTTAAACCTGTTAGAGAGGAACATCCTTGAAAGGCTTGTGAACCGACCCTGGTAATGGTTCCTTCTAATTTTGTTAGGGCTGAATTATTAAAGAAGGCTTTATTTCCAACGGCGATTTTGGCATTTTCTGTTAATACGGTTTCTAACATAGTGGCTGGATCTTCTCCGGTGGATGGATTTACTGCAAAGACGTTATTTCCAATTTTGGATAAACTTGGTGGTAATACTACTTTTTTCACGTATCGAATATCGGAGGTATTTCCAAAAAAGTCTGGATTTGTTTTATCTGCTAGTGCTACAACCGGTTTATTTTCGATGGTTTCTGGAAAATATAAATATCGATAGTTTTGGTTGTTTCCTTTGTAGCTTGTTAATTCAATTTGATTTTCATTGATGATGTTGTATTTCCAGCCCATTCCATTGAAGTTTGAATTGGTTACTTCGAAGGTAGTCGTAAAACCAGCATATTTCAAGGTAACGGTTTGGGTTTCTTGTTTGTAGGGGTCATAACCGGTAATTTCAAAGTCTTCTAAGTGACCAAGATTTTTGGTGATGCTTCTTCCATCTTCGTAGGTGATTTTGATTTTGGTTGGGAAAAGATTATTGATACTTCCATAGTTGTATTCGGTAGTTAAAACTTGATCTACCGTGATATTTTGAATGGTAACGGCTTTTTTAGAAAAGACATGAAAGGGTTCACATTCACTTTCTTTTCCTTTTTCACAGAAAGAAGCATTTAAGAAACTTACAATACCATACCCATAGTATTTGTCCCATCCGTCATCTCCTTTGTCAATGGCGTATATCTTTAATAAGTCAATCACATTTTCTAACGTGAGGTCTTTATTAAATGATTTTAAAATGGCTACAGCACTGGATACGTAAGGAGCCGACATCGATGTTCCTGCACCATTTCCATAAATACTTGAAATGTTATTTCCGGGTGCTGCAAAGGTAATGTAATCTCCATAATTGGAAAATGAGGATCTTTCTAGATTTTCATCTACAGAAGAAACGGCGATGGTGTTGTCTTGAGCTGCCGGATACACTTTTTGATATCCTTGTTCATTTCCTGCTGCAGTGACGGTGATAATATTTTCTTGTCTTGCTGCTTGAATGGCTTGGAATTCTGCATCTGCTGGGTCCTCTACGGTTGAACTAATATTAATGACATCTGCTAGTTGATTATAAACAACATAGTTGATGGCTTTGACAATATCGGTTTCATAGATTCCTTCTTCCTCATTTACTTTAATGGCTACAATTTTTACGTTATTGGGAGTACTTTCTGCGACAATCCCTGCTAAGTGAGTTCCATGACCATCTTTGTCTTTGATATCTTTGCCAAATTCAACGGCATTATAAGTTTCTTTTAGTTTTCCCGGATAGTTTTGATTAAATAAATCGGTGTCTATTCCGGAATCTAAAATGGCAATTCTGACTTCCGGGAGGTTTTGGCTATTCACAAAATCAATGGCTGTATCAAATCCTAGTTTTTGGACGGCCCAAGATTTATAAGAAGTACTTGCTAATTCATGAACTTGATTTTGTTCGACCGTTAGGGTTTCGTCTTTTTTTAGTTCTTGGTAAGCATTTGCTTTGGCTTCTTTGGAATTATATACCAAATAATACTGATGATTGGGTGCTTCGATGATCTTTTTTGCATCATACGTGTTTTCTAGTTTGTGACTGGATATGACAATGAGAAGATTTTCTTTTTCTTCTTTGGTTAGTTTTTCGATCTCTTCTAAATATTGATTCATAAATGTTTTTGATAATGTAGAGATATTGATTAGGGAATTATTTGTATCTTCTTTCGAGAAATTAAGTAACACTTCTTTTAAACTGATTACTCCGATTATGAAAATGCCAATGATTACTCCTAGTTTTTTCCATTTACTATTTAACATGTGTACCCGCTCCTATTCCTTTTTTCGACAATTTTTGCAAATTATTTAAAAAAAATAGTAAGGCTACTGAAAATTTTCCAATCATCAACCTTACTACTTTTGATTTATTATCTGCTAACAATTTATCAAATATTTTTTCAAAATGAAAGAGAAAATATGGTAATTTATGAAATAAGTAGAAATACTTGCAAACTATGATTTGCAGTTAGTAAATGCTAGTTTTTTATAGGAATCTATGTAAAAATGTTTACTAATAGTTGTAAACTTCTCTATTTTTTATGGATTTTTTATTTTTTCATTTTTATAATTTGGTTTATAGAAAAGGAGAATGTTTTATGAATAATGTAGTAACCATCACATCAAGATTTAGCTTGATACGTGTATTAGATGACACGCAAATTGCAGTAAATCTAACGGAGCCGGTGCAAAGTCTTTCGTTTAAGTTATCCTTTGACGAATCGCTCTTTGAATTTATTCCCGGTTCGGTTGTCAGTATTTTGAGAACCAATTTGATTAATACGGATACTCCTGGTGTTATTGCTTATAGTGGAACGGCCAATGGCGGAAAAGGTTCTAAAAAGGTCGGATTTACTTTTAAAGCTATTAAGAAGTCTTCTACTTGTACTTTTAAAGTGACGGATCTTGTTATTGACAATGTTCCGGTTTCACAAAGTCCTATGTTAGACGTGAATGTTTTGCCTTTTGTTATTCGTGGTGCTAGCAGTTTGCCACTTGTTGATGATACCAAGAAAGATGATACGGAGGATGTGTTATGAATCAAGAAGCTTTTATTACTTCTAGATTTAATTTTATTCGTGTTCTTGATGAAACACAAATATCTTTAAATCTTACTGAACCTGTTAAAAGTTTATCTTTTAAATTATCTTATGATGAAACGCTCTTTGAGTATCTTCCTGAATCCGTTGTCAGTATTCTACGAACCAATTTAGTAAATACAGATACTCCTGGTGTTATTGCTTATAGCGGAACGGCCAATGGTGGAAAAGGATCTAAGAAAGTTGGGTTTACTTTTAAAGCCATTAAGGAATCTTCGACTTGCACTTTTCAAGTTACGGATCTTGTTATTAACAATGTTCCTTTTTCACAAAGTCCGACACTCAATGTTAGTATCTTTCCATTTGTGATTCATGATGCTCAAGCACAAAGAGTGGTGGATGATACCCATCCGGATCAAAAAGTTCATCAATAAAAAAGACGATAAAACCCCTATTGAGTTCTATACTCGATCGGGGTTTTATGTTTATAAATAATCATTTATATATGCATTTAAAATGCTTTTCTTTATTCTTCATGGCTTTCGTAACGTTGTATCTGGTACCATATTTTTTTAAAAGTTTTTTATATAAATAAATTATTGTTGTTACCTCAGTATCTTTTTAACATAACTAGTTCGTACATTATAAATAGTTGAATTTTATATGTCTACTCATAACTGATGTCATAATATGCCGAGTACGTTGGCATTATATTCAGTATGAATATATATCAAATATTCCTTTTTTATATCGTAACTTCTTCTTCGATTAAAATATTAGTTATGCATTCTAATGAATCAAATAAGTCATCAAAAGATATATTACTAGAATATGGAGCAGTAATTTGATAATTTTTCCACAATTTAATCAGTTGCTTACTTGATTTCATATTATTTAATTGTTCTTTAATATTTTCTATATTTAATTCAGTTTCTCTATATTTGAAAGTATTTCTAATTGCTAAAACAAGATTTTTAAAGTCTATTTTTTCTTTATTATCATTTATCAAAACATAAATATCATAAAAATCTTTCATTCTAGTATTATAAATATCCCTGTCTATAACAGTTTGATACTTTTCAGCAATAAGAGTTTCCAATGTGTATGCGATAATTGGTATTTTTTTATCTTCAAAATGTGAATTATACATATAATGAATTTCTCTTGGAGTTATTCTATCTCCTGTTGTAAGCTCTATGGCAAGATAAACTTTTAAATTATCCATATCTGCTAAAATGTTTATTTTAAATCCTCCATATTCACTTTCTTGCCTTATATCTTTAACACTTTCAATTTCAAATTTTATTCCATCATCAACTCTTACATTTAATATTTCTGTTATTATTTCTATTACATTATCTTTTTCAAGAGGCAAACTCTTTAATGTTGCATCCATATCCTTTGTTGTTCTTTCATCATCACCGATAATAGAAGAAAGTAATAATCCACCTTTTAAAATAATATTATGTTTATATTTGCTTTTTGAAAGTCTTTCTAAAATATGCTCAAAAAAATACATTTGATATAGTTGGGCTGATACATTGCTATTTCCTTTTGCTTTTTTTGAAATGATGTTTTTTAATTTGTCTTTATTCACTATAATAATACCTCCATATATTCACTTACTTTCTTTTCAATTTTCATAATCTTGGCATACTTTGTAAGTTTACTTAAATTTTTATTTTTACTTCTAGCGTACTCTTTTAGTGCTTTTGAAAATATTTCTCCATCAATTTTGTTTTTATTTTTTATAATATCGCAAATAGTTCTCTCAATATCATATACTTTAATTTTCATACCAAAAGGAGATGACATTTCTATTACTCCTAAATCTAAAATATCTCTATTTACAAAATTAAGGATTACATTTTTTTGCTTTTGTAAAACACCGCTATATCCAAAAGGCAAAGTAATGTTGTATAAAAGAGGTGTACGATCTGATAAATTGTGTAAATATAAAGCCGTAGACATTGAAAATCTGGCATTTTTACTTTTAGAGGCTATTTTATAATATTCATCTTCTATATAATTTGGAAGTCCATAATAGCCTTTTGAAATTCTTACTAATTTTCCTGTCTTTACCATATTTGTTAAAAATCTTCTTTCAATTCCATTATTTACAACCTCGCTTGTCATAACATAGCCATTATTTTTTTTTACAATTTTTAAAATTTTATCATAATTCATATTTTTCACAGTTCCCTTTCTAACTAAAAGTTTATCATTTATTCGTTAAAAAGGGAATGCTTTTTACAATTTTTTATTTTTTTACCTCCAATAACTCCTTTATTACTGATAAAAATTATTATCATGAATTTACAGAGTTACTTGATAAGTATTGAGGAAAACATTCTTTTCTTTCTATTTTGTCTTATGAACTTGAAGATAAAAAAAGGGATTATATGAATAAAAAGATATCCAAAAGTTTGTTTCAGGTATTGCTTTATTTGAAATTAACGTGTATAAAAGTCAAAGGTGGCAACAGTGAATTTGGTATCATTGGTACTCAACATCATTTTATAAACAATCTTGAAAATGGTAAAATATTTGCAAAATATGAGAAAGAGCTTAATCAAAACGAATATTTAATCAATGAAATATTCACTAATTTGTATTCTGATATTAAGAATGTTTATTATAAAAGAACTAAGGAAGATAATTATATTTTCAATGCAAATAGCAAATCCGAAAAAGAACTCATTGCAATTACTAATTTTGAAGGAAGAATTCATAAGAATAATAGTCCAAGAAAAAAATATCTCAGTGGGGTTCTTGGTGGAATTCCTATGCCTGCAGATATCGATTTTGAGGAGTTAATTCGCAATTTTAACATAGAGGACTAGCAATTTATGAAGCAGTTAAATTATACATAAGAAAAGTAGCACTATTTTTTGTGCTACTCTTTATTTTCTGTTTTTATTATTTTTTCAACAAGTTTTCCTATATTTGTTCCTAAATTGTTTTTTAATCTATAAATGTTCTCTTCATAGTTTTTTTCTCTTAATATGGCTTCATGTACATTTTTTTCGAATGGCTCAAACAAAAATTTTGTCTTTGTATATTTGCAAATATCATGTAATCTTTTTTCAAGATATCTTCGTGAGTTATTAACTTTTGGATTTTCTAACAATTTTTGATTATCTTCATGCTCAATTTCTTTAAAATGTAGTAATAACCAAAATTCAAAATTAGGATTACTAACATATAAATTAACTTGATTCTCATTACAAAATTTTATTACTTCATCATATTGTTCCTCTGTAATACTATCTTTGTCTCGATCTATTACCATATTTAACGAATCTGTAGTTGGTGAATAAGTAACATCTTGTGCAACAAAATATAAAGAAAAATTTGATGCTAAATCTTTATAGATATCGCTTTTAAATAACTGCATAAATAAGTTTTCTAAATCCTCGTAAGGTATTTTATAATTATTTGATTTATATATTTTATTTAATTCGTCATTTATTACATTTAAATCTATTTTTCCAGGATTTTCATGATCCCAATTTGCAATTTTATTTTTTAACTCTGCAACGGAGATTTCTGAACCTCTATTATTTAAGAATTCTTGGAGCAATTTTATCAAATATGTTGGATTACTATTTCCTAAATTTGCATAGTCTCTTAATAAATTAATAATTGTTACATTCTCTGATATAATTGATTGATTTAATTTTTCAAAGTATCTAGGTTCTGTAGTTTGACCTTCAGAAGCAATAAAGTACTTTGCTCTATAATTCTTTTCTTCTGATAATCTTTCTTGTGCAAAAGGTTCTTTAATTCTCATAATTTGTATTTATACTGGCTATAGCGCCAAATCTACCTTCCATGTATGCTTTATCAATCTTTCTATCAAATCTCGCAACATCTTTAAATTCTTCTAATGAATATATTTTTGAATCTCCATTTTGGGATTTTTCAGCAAACCAAATTTCATCTCTTCTTACTAAATCGAAATCTAAGGTTTTTAGCTCATGTGTTGTAATAATTAATTGGTTACTAGTATTGGCTTTTAAGAATATTTTTAACAATCCATCAACTAAAATTGGATGTAAGCTACTATCTAACTCATCAATTAAAAACAATTTATTTTTTGAAAGTAAAATATCTATCAATTCAAGTATTCTAATTGTTCCATCGGATTCTTCAAATGTTCCAAAAGAGCTGGCACTATTTTTATGTTTAAATTTTAATGTGTTTACATCATATTCTCCGTCTGGTCGTTTTTTTATTGTATATATATCATTTTCAATTCTTAACGTACAACTAATTTTATTAAATCTTGATGTCATTAAATCGATATCACGCTTTAAATCCATATAGACATTATCTGGCAATTTTGCTTGAATATTTTTTATATCCGTTTTTTCATTTTCAATATCCGTTATATTAATATCCAATGCTTCTAGTATTTCAAGTATTTTATCTTTTCTTTTATAATAATCAATATCAAATAATTTATGAGTTTGTGGTTTAACAATAATCATATCAAACATTAAAAATTTGTACACACTGACAATATCATCAAAAAATTTATCTTCATTTTTAGATATGGAAATTCTTCTCATTATTTCTTTTAAAAATAATTCTGATCGGTTGTTTTTCATCTCTATAAGACAATTTGAAAATATACTATTCGTTTTTTTATAATCAGTATTGCTTAAATTTCTTTTTAAGTCTCGTTCAAAAATGACTTTTTCTGTTTTTTTAGTCATATCAATAAGCCATTCTGACATAATCTCTCTTTTTGAAATATTAATTTCGAAAATCTATTAAGATCAGAATAAGCATATTTTTCTGGATAAGTATAAGGAGTACAAGACGAAATAGATTTAATACCAAAATGTTGAGCAACGTATCTTCCCCATAAGGCGGCTGAATCATATATAATCAAATCTGGGATAGGCATTTTAAAAACATCATTATTCATAAATATATTAGTAATGAAATATAAATGATAACAGAATTTATACCATTCAT
>CANQAU010000021.1 GCA_947588935.1 uncultured Bacilli bacterium | reverse complement strand
GTCATATTTTCCATACTTGTTAAAGTAAACGTTTACAAATAGAAAACATATGTTACAATGAACTTAGAAAAGCATAACCTTGAAAGAAATAACCCTTTTGAAATATATGAAAATGATTTTTTCGGTTGTAAATCGTTCGCAATTTATAAATAGAGAGGTGATAAAGAAAAAAGAAAAGATAATGGTGTGGTAAAAAGGAAGGAAGGATGAAATGAATAAAACCACAAAAGTAAAAAAAGGATTTATTTCCATATTATGTTTGGGAATGCTAATGACATCATTCCCATTCAAAACAACTTTTGCCATAACAGAAAACGCAAATATTGAACCTGGAGAAATTATTGAAAAAAGAGAAATGTATGCAAAACATTTCCAAAATGAAGATGGTACAATTTTAGCAGCAAGTTATCCATATCCAGTACATTATCAAGATAAAAACGGAACATGGAAGGACGTCGATAATAATATAGTTTATGATATTGAATATCAAGTTCATCCATTTTCAAAGCTATCAAACGAAACACAAGATGTATTTTTAACTTTAAAAGATAATCCATATATCAAAGTATATATGAATCAAAAAACAGATGCCGAAGAACAAATGAAAGTAGAAGTTGACGGTTACTCTTTAGCCATTGGAATCGAAGGACTAAATGAAAGTACTGCCAACATCATTCCAAATGAATCAGAAGACGAGTACAATTTAGAAAACATGACAGGTGAAGTAAAATATGAAAATGCGCTGTCAAACACCGATTTGCATTATTACGTTATTGCCAATAATCTAAAAGAAGAATTGATTATCAAAGAAAAAGCAAATTTTGATCAATTAGTATATAATGTAACAACAGATTTAAGAGCAACAAAAACAGAAAATGGATTGATACTATTAAAAAATAATGATGAGGAAGTTATTTATGTATTCCAAGTTCCATACCTTTATGATAGCGCCGAAAAAACAAGCATGACAGAAAATGTTCAAGTGGAAATGGAGCAAACAGAACATGGATATAAAATAACATATGATTTAGATGAAGAATGGTTAAACAGTGAAGATCGTGTATATCCGATTATCTTAGATCCAACAGTTTCCAACGGAAGAGGTAGTAGTAGCATCCACGATACTTATGTGCATCCAGGAGATTATGCAGGCCAACACGTTTATGAAGAGAGACTAAGAGTAGGACAATACAACACTCACAGTAGATCATTGGTCAGATGGACTAGTCTTCCAACAATTTCCGGAAGTATTATTTCATCCCATTTTAGTTTTAATTTCTTGAACGGAAATACCACCTGGGGAGCATTAGAAATTCAAAGAATTAATAACTATTGGGATTCATATCAAATCACTTGGAATGAAGCAGAACGATTAAACACCACCGGGCTTCAAAAGGATTTGCAGCCAGTATGGACCAATGGTTATTATAATTTTTCAGTAAATGTTACAAATACAGTACGTGGTTGGTACAACGACTCATTGAGTCCTTATGGCTTTGTAATAAAATATGCCGATGAAAGTATTAATGATTATAATTCTATTTTTTCATCAGATAGTACGGTAAACAGTGACTTTTGGCCGTGTTTATGGGTTCGCTATGAGAACCAACCACCAGAAGCTTATCTAGCTGCATATCCAAATAATGATTTTGAAGAGGGAATCAGCGAAGTAGCTTATAATCTTAATAATTTAAATGGATATAACATCATAAGAGACACAAATCCTACGAAAAGGGAAATTGCAGAAAATCTATCCCATCAAGCAGTATTTTTAATTGGTCATGGAGATCCAGAGATAGTAGTGTTTGGAGATGAAGGAATTATCAATGCAGCCGAAGATAATGACACAATAGATATAAAAACACCCGAAGAATCTAAATCAAGAACAAGGCTATTATATGGAATTCAACAACAGACGTACTATACCGTAGATTTATTGGTTTTATTAGCGTGCGAATCATCCGAAATAAGTAAGACGTTTCAAGACTTTGGAGCAAGAACTACCATTGGATGGAAGGGAAAACCACTTGCGATAGACAACACAATCTTTATGAGCAATTTGAGTTACAGTTTAGCAATAGGGAAAACAGTCCGTGAAGCTTTAGATGATGCAAACAGTTTATTTTATGGTGATTTAAGAGGGGAAATTAAGAAAAATGTGTTATATGGAGATGGTAATACAACGATTACAAAAATTAATTCGAATATATCAAACATATTAAATAGCACGGAATCCTTTGAAGTATCAAAATTAAAAAAACATGTAATTGAAAATTATCAGGGAAATGATGAAACAGCAGAAGATGCCGGAGAAAGATACATCAAAGAATTTTTAAATCCGAATTTTACAAAAACAGATTATATCGTTAAAGAAGAAAATGATCGAACCATTAGTATAACCTATGCACCAAATGGTATAAGAACACCAAACATATACACATTGTTACATCAAGATGGAAGATTATATGCAATAAATGAATATATTAACGATGAGTTATAACATGAAAGCAAAAAGTACATATTCAATTTTTAGTAAATTTTAAAAAATACATATTGAAATAAACCAAAAGATATTATACGATATAGAAAATAACAAACATCCACTAATTCATACTTCCGTGTAGAGAAAGGGAATCCATATGGAAAGAAAGAAAATTGAATGGAAAACGACAGTGGCAATATTTTTCACCTATATTTTTGTCATATTGGTGCTTCTCTTTTTCGTTAATTTCCTTCGTGCTCAAAATAATAAAGCTCCCATTTTCTGCTTTGCCGGTGTTTCTGAAGATATGAGAGTACATAATTGTTTTGGATATCGAGTAATTCGCCATTGGAGTGGCTCAACATGGTATACCCAAATTGGTCCATTATGGATGAAACCAGATAAATCATTAGACAAAGAAGAAAAGATTACAACAAGATATCTTGTTCCCAATGATTTCAACACGGATGGAAAATCTGTCGAAGAACAAGTCGAAAAGTTTTTAAAAGAAAATGTCGATCCGGATTTCGATTTTGATTTATATCAGTTGATGGGCAAAATATATTTTTTCTTCATAAATGGAGTTAAAACACAATATACATTATACTTTGATAGCGAATTCGTATATGATCCAGAAACCGATCAAAGACAAGAACGCGTGACCAAAATTGTGTATGAAACAAGTGACATCAAAAAATCCGTGGAAGAAGTATTAAAAAATCTACCAAAAGGATATGACCAGAAAAAAGAACGAATTGTTAAAAAGTTTTTAAGGGAACACCCAGAATTAACTTATGTCAGTGATAATTATGTATATTACAGTAAAAGTTTACATGTCAATATCACCACAGTAAACAAAGATGGAAAAGAAGAAAACAATCTCGAACCACTTGCATTATTTCGATTCAAAAAATGAAAGAACTCAACCAAGCATGTTCAAAAAACATGCTTTTTTCGTAAAAGATTTGCATGATTCAAAAAGAAATAACAGAATAGGGTAATCATAGAAATAGGAAAGTGACATATGAAAAAGAATGGTTTAAAATTTTTAAAAGTTTGTGGAGGAATCGTTCTAGGTTGATTGTTAATGAATCTAGTACTTTATGGAATCAATTTTTACTTAGCAAAGCAACATCATGCGCCAATACTATGTTGGAATACGAAGACCTATTTAGATGGCGGGACAAATGAATATATGTGTCTTGGATACAAAGTAATCGATTATCATCAATATCCCGGATATGAAGAAACGCAGATTGGCAAGCAAACTTCAATATCAAGAATACCATGAAGTAGAAACGAATTTAGTAAGAAATATCACCAACGAAACAACGTTTCAACATGCTTTTGAAGATCCAGAAATCATCGATGAAATAACAGATTACATCCAAAAGAATATCGATGCAACATTTGATATCAAAGATTATCAGATGAGTACAAGTCAAAACGTTCAATCCATCTTTTTCAATTTTTATCCATTTGGAATCAAAACTCAAAACAATTACACCATCGTAGTAAGAAATGATTCAAATTTCTCGACCGTTACCTTGCAAGAAATTGAAAATTCTCAAATTCTAAAAGAAAAATTAGCCAAAATCAAATTGTTCACGGATGAAGAAAAAAAGGAAGTTCAACAAAAATTAATCAAAGAAGATATCTGGCAAATCACCAAAGAAGAATACCTCTACCGAAATCAAGCAGTATATTATCGGATAGAATTCATGCCACAAAACATTCCGGAAGGTACCGTAATAATGGGCCGAGAAGAACGATATTATTTTGTTTCCGAAGTAAAGTAAAACGTAGAGAAAAATCTACGTTTTTCGTTGTAGAAAAAAATCGATTCGCATAAAATAAATTAGGTGAAATATGAAAAAAATTGCACATCGCGGTGTATATAGCAAAAAAGAGGAAGAAAATACGTTAAAAGCCTTTGTTCGTGCCATCAAAAGTGATGAATTTGTTGGATTTGAATGTGATGTTCGAACAAGTCGGGATCAAATCTTTTTTATTCATCACAACGTGATGTTAAAAAATCACATTTTTAACTCACTTTCCAGTCAAGAATTAATTCATAAATACCATCTTACTACATTAGAAGAGGTCTTAAAACTAAAAACCAAAAAACTGATACTTATCGAAATCAAAGAACCAAATATAGATATTGAAAAGTTTGCAAATTTAATCAATCGTTATCCCAAAAACATATACATTGCTTCCTTTGATAATCAAGTCATTCAAAAATTAAAAGGGAAAGTACATGCCAAATTAGGGGTCTTAAACTACGTCCTCAATAGTGAGAAAAATTATGAAAAATATGATTTTATTGGTTTATTATCACCAATTATCACAAAAGACTTAATTACGTATTTTAAAAAGAGAAACATAGAAGTGATGATCTATGCAAATCCAAAGAAAATCAAAAACGCCAATGAACATGTCTACTATATTCTAGACAGCGAAAAAAGC
The DNA here is from genome assembly GCA_947588935.1 of uncultured Bacilli bacterium. Lineage (GTDB taxonomy): Bacteria > Bacillota_I > Bacilli_A > RF39 > UBA660 > MGBC162267. The sequence continues at coordinate 14,687 of CANQAU010000021.1, read as the reverse complement.
GTTTCATGAACAGGAAACTTATGTTATAATAACTTATAATAGGAGTGAGATTATGAACCCACAAGAACATTTAGAAGATACCAAAGAACTAGAATCATTAGAAGAATTAAGAAACGAAGAGGAAAGTCCCTTTACCATTCAACCGGATATTTTAGAAACGATGGATGAAGTGATGGAAGACTCTGAAGAAAAATTTGAAAACATCGTCCAAGAAAATGATGAAAAAGAAAAAAAAGAAGAAAAGAAGAAATGGACAGAGCAAATGAAAGAAAAATGGTCTTCTTTTTCCAAAAAGCAAAAAATTGCCATCATCGCAGGGATAGGAATCTTGGTCATTTTAATTCTTGTCCTCATTTGCTTTTTCGTGTTAAGTGGAAAAAAAGAAGAAGACAATACCCCAAAAGTTCCAGATGTCATTGCTGAAGAAGAAAATTATCGTTATGAAAATGGCACCCTCATCTTTTTAGATCGAAACAAAAACGAACTAGGTCGCTATGAATGCCAAAACAAAGATCAAAAGAAATGTTATGTTGCATATAACTCGACAGAAGATGACTTTGATATTACCAAACCAACCTATGAAAATGGTGAAAAAATAGCCACGAGAATCAATCTTTATTTAAATCAATATGCATTCATCTATGATAATGAAGAAGAAAAAGAGGGAAGTATTACCCTATATGATTTTCAAAAAAAGGAAAAAGTCGATGAATTTACGTTAGTAAAAACCTATGAAAAATTAGAAAACTATTTTGTGGGTCAAAATAAAGCAAAAGAATATAAAATCTATGAATTGAAAGAAGAAGGCGTGATACCAGTAATTGATAATATCTATGAGTATATTGGCGTCTTTGAAAAAGAAGACGAAGAAGTCACATCCCTAGTAACGAAACAAAATAATCGTTGGTATCTTACCGATTTAGCTGGAAAAAACGTTTCGTCGGCAATTACGCATAAAATTAAAGGATTTAATCAATCGGTTATCAAAGTACAAGATGCTGAAGGATACTATCACTTAGTCAATTATGAAAATCAAGAAATCAGTAGTAATGAATATGATTACATTGACTTATTAGAGGAGTATGCCATCTTTATTTTCGAACAAATGGCTTATGTCAAAGATTTCGAAGGAAATAAAATGAACATCGATGGCATTGAATTAAAAAATACAACGTATCTTCCAACTGCAATTTATAATGAAAACAATCGTTTAAAAGAAACCAAGCAAAGTTACGAAATCTCTTATCAAGGAAAAATCATGAATATCCGTATCACAGATGGAGATACCGTATCGATAAATTTAAATGAAGGAAGAGTCAGCAAATCTTTAAAATATCTCGATTACTTTGATGGAAAACTTTATTTCTATGAAGACGAAGGAAAAGAAAACTTATTAGGAACCTATGCTTGTTCAAGTAAAAACAGTATGGAAGAAGATACGCAAGAATTACAAAATTGTCGGGTTGCCACTGAATCTTACTACGAAGATAATGATATTGAACCAGACCATCACAGGGAAGTAGGTGCAATACCAATATACAATAAACGTTTTGTATTCATAAAAGATAACGCGAGTGGTAGTGACATGATCAAATTATACGATTTAAAAGAAAATAGTATTAAATCAAGTTATCGAAGCATCGACGCAGGTGCTTATACCAATACCCAAGAAATTACCTTTAAAAATGATACAACCGCTTATATCATTGCCGAAAATCTAGCTAATAATAACGGTGAAATTACCTATGGAATTATTAAATTGACGCCAGATAAAGCCGAAGGATTTGTTAGCTTTGACTATTCGCACATCGAAAGAATAGGAACCAGATACCTTCTTCGGGATGCGAGTGGTTTTATGCTTGCAGATCAAAACGGCAAAATTATCAGTGATTCTAGAACATCGAAAATTCGCAATTATAACAAAGACTATGTCGTAACCTTTAACAATAATAAATACAATATCTATCCATTAACTGGCGAAGTATTTGATAAAGATTCCTATGATTACATCGCTCTATACGACAACTATTATGCAACCATATCCAGTGAAAGATTATCGCTCTATGCATATAAAGATTCTGAAAAATACGATTACTTAAAAGAAGCAAATCTTCGGGTGAGCGATCCGAAAAAATTTGATATTACCATTTCTGGAAATATAGCAACCATCAACATCGATGGAAAATCAACCAAAGTAAACTTAACAAAAGAGGTGCAAGAAACATCAACACCAGAAGAAACAACAACGCCATCAACAGGTGATGATCGTGAATAAAAAGCAAAAGAAGGGGGTTTTTATTACCATCATTGTTTTGCTAATCATTTTTCTTCCGTTGTCCATTGTATCTTTCACGTTACATAAAATGGATGAAAAAAATCCGAGACATCCCGTCGTCGACAATCCTTCTCATGAATTTTTATATAATGGAAAATTGTATTTCTATAACAAAAATGGCTCTTTATTAGGAACCTATGAATGTAAAAATCCAAATGGCATCTGCGACTATGCCACCAGTAGCAATGATGATGCTTTATATGCGGTCGATGTCTATCCAAATGAAGAGACCAAAATTCCCGTCGTCAATGACCGTTATGTCTTTTTAGTGGATGGTCCAGATAATACTGCTCGTCCTTTTGTTTATGACCTCGTTCAAAACCGAACCATTATTTCTTCGTATACATCCGTCAAAAATTATGGAATAGGCATTGAACATAATTTGTTTATCGTGGGAAATAATAGTTTAAAATATGGCGTATTAAGTTTAGAACAAGACCCATATCTATCCATTGAATTTGAATACGATTATATCGGATTAGCCAATTTAGTCAATGAAGAAGAGGAAAAATTAATGAGCGATTTCTTTGTGGGATATAAAGATCGTTTCTGGTTTTTATTAGACATGAATGGGGCAGTTTTAACAACAGCCATTGCCGATAAAATTGTTTCGTATAATGGACAAAATATCATTATTAAAACCAACGATGGATATGAGCTCATTAATTATCAAAACGAAATCGTTTTACCAAACGGACCTTATAAAAAATTATCTTTCACCGGAAGATTTTTAAATATTTTAGACAATGACAATACATTTTATGTTTATGATTTAGCCGATTCCGTACGAATTTCATTACCACAAACCGTACGAAATTCAGATCGCATCACTTCCCGAATAAATGAAGATGGAAAATTAGAAGTTGTTTTAAATGAAAGAGTTATTGAAACAGTTGAAATTTAAAGAAAAGTTGAGTAAAATAAGAGAAACGGCGAAGAACTAGAGGAGTATAAAACTGGATTTTTCAGAGAGCTTGTGGATGCTGAGAACAAGCAAAGAAAGTTTTAGAAGGTAGCTAGGGAGCTAATCGCAGGATTACTGCGTTATCAAAAAGAGAAAAAAAGAAGGTGGTACCACGAAAAATTTCGTCCTTTGTGGTATCGCTTTTTTTATGAAAAGGTGATTTCAATGTATGAAAAAGCATGTCGTTTTTTTGAAGAATTTACATCTCAATACCAAATTGAAGATGACTTTTATGAAGTATTTACGTATAGTAGAAAATACATTCATTCCAAAACCGTTGTAGAATACATGAATCATTTAGTAAAAGGAAAATTTCAAAAGGACCATGACATCCAACTAGCCAAAACAATTGCCATCTTCCATGACTTAGGAAGGTTTACGCAACTGGAAAAATATCATTCCTACAATGATACTATAACCCATTTTGACCATGCCAAAGAAAGTATTCGAATATTAAAAGAAGCCAATTGGTTTCGGAAAAATCAAATATCGAAAGAAGAGGAAAGTATCTTATGCTGTGCCATTTATTTTCATAATAAATGGCAAATTCCATCCTCCGTCCAAGAGCCATGGATGACCTATTCTAAACTCATTCGAGATGCCGATAAACTAGCCATCTTATCGGTCAAAGAAAAACAACCCATTGAAAAATCGCCGATCTCCGAAAAAGTATGGCAAAGTTTTCAAAACAATGAACTCGTTCAAAACAAAGATAAGAAAACACCAACGGATTTTATCATTGGAACCCTTTCATTTCTATATGATATCCATTATGAAAAATCAAAAAAACTCATCCAAGAAGAAAAGATGATGGAAAACTGGCTTCAACGAGTGGAAGGAAAAATCCCACCAAAACAAATGGAAGAAATCCAAAAAATAATCAAAGAAGCATTAGAAAAGAGGAAAGAAAATGTTAGATAAAAAATACAATCATCGCGAAGTAGAAAAAGGAAAATATGAAACTTGGAAAAAGAAAGGACTATTTGAAAGTGGAGATAAAGACAAAATACCCTTTACTATTGTCATTCCACCACCAAACGTAACCGGAAAATTACACCTAGGTCACGCATGGGATACAACATTGCAAGATATCATCATTCGCTATAAAAGAATGTGCGGATATGATGCTTTATGGCTTCCCGGAATGGATCACGCTGGCATTGCTACCCAAGCCAAAGTGGATAAAAAACTAAAAGAAGAGGGCATCAATCCACGCAGTATGGACCGAGAAGAATGGTTGAAAAAAGCCTGGGAATGGAAATCTTTATATGCCAATACCATTTATGAGCAATGGGGAAAATTAGGATTGTCCCTAGATTACCGCAAAGAACGTTTTACGCTCGATGAAGGTCTTTCTACGGCAGTTCGAAAAGTATTTGTCGATTTATATAACGAAGGATTAATCTATCGTGGTGAACGAATTATCAACTGGGATCCAGAAGCCATGACAGCTCTATCCAATGAAGAAGTCATCTATAAAGAAGTAGAAGGGGCCTTTTATCATTTAAAATATTTTATCAAAGATCAAGAACAATATTTAGAAGTAGCAACGACAAGACCCGAAACCCTATTCGGAGATACAGCCGTAGCAGTCAATCCTAAAGATCCACGCTATCAAAAATATATTGGCAAGACGGTTATTCTTCCGATTGTCAATAAAGAAATTCCCATTATTGCGGATATTCATGCCGATCCTGAATTTGGAACCGGTGTTGTAAAAATTACGCCAGCGCACGATCCCAACGACTTTGAAGTCGGACTTCGTCATAACCTAGAGCGCGTAATTGTCATGAATCCCAATGGAACCATGAATGAAAATGCCCTTCATTACAACGGACTTGATCGCTTCCAATGTCGAGAAAAAGTCGTAGAAGAATTAAAAGAAAAAGGTTTATTAATAAAGATTGAGAAAATAACCCATAGTGTTGGTCATTCCGAACGAACTGATTGTATGATCGAACCTTATTTATCAAAACAATGGTTTGTCAAAATGCGACCTCTTGCCGATGCAGTATTAGACTTGCAAAAGAAAAAAGACAAAAAAGTTAATTTTGTACCAGCCAGATATGAAAAAATTATGAACCATTGGATGCAAATTACCTACGATTGGTGTATATCAAGACAATTATGGTGGGGACATCGCATTCCTGCCTGGTATAAAAATGATGAGATTTACGTTGGTATGGAACCTCCCAAAGAAGATGGATGGGTTCAAGATGAAGACGTTTTAGATACATGGTTTAGTAGTGCTTTATGGCCATTTAGTACCCTTGGTTGGCCAGAAAAGACGGAAGATTACCAACGCTTTTATCCAACGAATGTTCTCGTCACCGGTTATGATATTATTCCTTTTTGGGTCAATCGAATGACATTCCAAGGCCTTCACTTTACCGGACAAAGGCCATTTGAAACCTGCTTAATTCATGGTTTAATTCGCGATGCCGAAGGAAGAAAAATGAGTAAATCACTCGGCAATGGCGTCGATCCTATGGACGCTATCGACGAATATGGAGCCGATGCATTAAGGTATTACTTAGCAACCTCTACTTCTCCTGGCACCGATTTAAGATACGAAACCGAAAAAGTAAAATCAACATGGAACTTTATTAATAAAATATGGAATGCTGCTCGTTTTGTTTTAATGAATACCGAACAAAGAAAAGAAAAAGAACTCACCGACTTAAATGAAAGTGATAAATGGATCTTATCCAAGTTACAACATACCATCAAAGAGGTAAGAAAATTTATGGAACGTTATGAATTTCAAAATGTCGGTGCTCTTTTATACGACTTTATTTGGAGTGATTTCTGCGATTCATATATTGAAATTGCTAAATTTACCATCGAGGAAGACCATACCAAAAACACACTTTTATATACCTTAAAAGAAATTTTAAAAATGCTTCATCCATTCATGCCGTATGTAACCGATGAAATCTATCATGTTTTTAACCAAGAAGAGATTACAACCAGTAGCTACCCATGCGTTGAAAAGAAACTGATCTTTAAACAAGAAGAAGAAAACATGGAAGATAGTCTTTCCTTCGTACGTGCTTTTCGAAAATGTAAACAAGAAAATAATATTGGCAAAGACTTTCAAGTAAAACTTGCTCATCCACTTTCTCCGGTGATTCAAAAATTATTAAAAATTGAAGACAAAATCACCGAAGAAGATAAAGACAGTAAATACATCGTTTCCTTTAAAACGTTTCAAGCGAAAATTTATTATGAAAAAATCATGACCGAAGAGGAAAAAGAAATTAAAGAAAAACAAATCAAGTCGTTAAAAGAAAGTATTGAAAGAAGAAAGAAACTCTTACAAAATGCCGGTTATGTTCAAAAAGCTCCCGCTCATTTAGTGGAAGAAGAAAGAAAAAAATTAGAAAGTGAAGAAAATTTATTAAAGACACTCGAATAAACAGTGAAAAGAAGAAAAATATGGTAAAATAAAATAGGTGAGTCGTATGAAAAACAAAAAGAACTATTTTCTATCCATCTTTTTCTTTTTTGTTTTGTTTGGAATCACATTTGTTTATATTTTTTCAAAATATTCTTGGCGTGATTTACTCATTTCCCTCCAAAATTGTCAAAAAGGATATATTTTAGGAGCGCTCGGCTGTGTATTCATTTATTTAATTTGTGGCAGTATTTTCTTAAAAAGACTGTGTAAAGCATTCCAGATACCCATCTCGTTCTTTCAAAGTTTTTGCTACAACTGTATTGAAATTTATTTTGCAGCCATTACTCCTTCTTCAACAGGAGGTCAACCAGTTGAAATCTATTATATGGCCAAAGACAAAATTCCTTATCAAAAAAGCACGGTTGCCATCTTAATCAATACCATTTTATATAAATTGACGATCTGTCTTTTTGGCGTAATCGGCATGCTTTGCATTCCTAAATTAATTTTTATGCATGGATTTTTATTCACTAGTTTAATGTTTTTAGGACTTTTCTTAAACATCCTCGCCATCTCTTTTTTTCTCTGTCTCATTTATTTTAAAAAATTACCGCAAAAAATGATTCATTTTGGCATCAACGTATTAGCATTCTTTAAATTATTAAAAGATAAAGAACAGAAAAAAGAACAAGCGAGTAACGCCCTCAAAGAATATCATGAATGCGCTTATATCTTTAAGACCAAGCCCAAACTTATTGGTTCTTCTTTAGCCATCATCATCTTACAGCGCATCTTTTTATTTTCCGTAAGTTTTCTCATCTATCGTTCCTTTGGCCTTACCAATTATGATTTTGTTACCATTTTCTTTTTACAAGTGGCAATCACACTCGCCATTGACTCCGTTCCTTTTCCCGGCGGAGTGATGATTGGCGAAACCTTAACATTACAAGTCAATCGTTTTATTTATGGAAGTACGCTAGCCTTTTCATCCATGATCCTCCTAAGAGGAATTAGTTTTTACTTTTTAATCTTTATTTCGAGCATTTTCTTTGTCATTTATCATTTCTTAAAAAAATTTCAAAACCAGAAAATCGTCAAAGAAGAAAAAAATTAGCATTTCCAGTTGACAAGTGCTAATTTTTTAGTATAATAAATTTAGCACTTGCATAAAATAGGTGCTAGGGAGGTTCGAATGGAAGAACGCCAGCAAAAATTACTGAAAGAAATCGTAGAATCGTATATCAAAACCGTCAAACCGGTAGGTAGTAAATCATTATGTGAAAAATTAAAATGTTCATCAGCAACCATTCGTAACGAAATGGCTACGCTAGAAGAAATGGGCTTACTTGAAAAAAATCACATTTCATCCGGAAGAATTCCTAGTGAAAAAGGGTATCGTTATTACGTTGAAAACTTAATGAAGCCAAAAGAATTAACCGGAGAAGATGTTTTAAAACTTCAAACCATTTTTTCAAATCGTGATTTACAACTATCCGATGCCATTAATCAGTGCGTAGAAATCATCAGCGAAATTACCAATTACACCAGCATTGTCTTAGGGAAAAAATCTCATCAAAATACCTTGCAACAAGTAAGCATCATTCCTCTAAAAGAAGATAAGATTGTGGCACTGGTGTGTACCGATCAAGGAATGGTCCAAAATCGCCAATTTACACTTCCAGCACATGTGCGTATGGAAGAAATCGTCAAAACGAGCGAAATCATTAATAAAATGTTAATTGGAACTCCCATTGATGAAGTAAGTACTCGTCTCGAATACGATATCAAACCGATTATTAGTAAAAGAATTGAACAATACGAATCGGTCTATCACATCTTCATGGAAGCATTTCAAAACTTTGCCACCAACATGCAAGAAAACATTCATTTTAGTGGAAAACACAAATTAATTGAAAAACCAGAATATGATAATGTCGAAGAAATTCGCAAAATCACATCCAAATTTGAAGATGAAGATTTAATCAAAAAAATCGAAGAGAAAAAAGGCAGTAAAGGAATAAATATCTATATCGGCGAAGAAAATGAATTCGACCCAAATGTGACCGTAATTAAAACGACTTATCACTATCATGGGGAAGAAGGAACGATTGCCATCATCGGACCTAAAAGGATGGAATATGATCGCGTCGTCGGACTGCTTTCCTACATCAATGAAAACTTAAATGATGAGAAATAAAAGAAAGGAAAAAAATCATGGAGAAAGAATTCGTCAAAAAAGAAACACAAGAAGAACAAAACATCGAACTACCAAAGAAAAAAGAAAAGAAAAAGAATAAATTTGAAATAGAAAACGAAAAGTTAAAAGAAGAAAATCAAATTCTAAATGAAAAATGCCTGCGCATCAGTGCGGAACTACAAAATGTCAAAAAAAGAAATGCCGAAGAAATCAGTAGGTTATTAAAGTATGATGGGGAGACATTCATTAAAAAGATTCTTCCAACCATCGATAATTTCGAACGAGCAATTTTACTAGATGATGCGAACTTAGAAGATGAAGTTTCAAAATTCTTAAGTGGATTTAAAATGATTTATTCAAATCTAAAAAATATTTTAGAAGAAAGTGAAATTAAAGAAATCCCTTGCGTAGGACTTCCTTTTGATCCAAACACGATGGAAGCCGTTCTAACCGACCATGAAGAAAACATGGAAAAGGGAATGGTCATGGAAGTACTACAAAAAGGATATACATATAAAGAGAAAGTCATTCGCCATGCCATGGTGAAAGTAAATGATTAACCCAAAGAAAATTAAGGAAAGGTGATAAATATGGGAAAAATTATTGGAATTGACTTAGGTACAACAAATAGTTGTGTCGCAGTATTAGAAGGTGGAGAACCAAAAGTTATTGTAAACGACGAAGGCGAAAGAACAACGCCAAGTGTCGTTGCCTTTAAAGGAGAAGAAGAACTCGTCGGAGCACGGGCAAAACGTCAAGCTGTTACCAATGTAAATAACACAATTGCTTCCATTAAACGTTTGATGGGTACCAAAGAAAAAGTAACCGCAAATGATAAAAAATGGACACCAGAAGAAATTTCTGCCAAAATTTTAAGTAAACTAAAGAAAGATGCTGAAAATTATTTAGGAGAAGATGTTAAAGAAGCCGTTATTACCGTTCCTGCATATTTTAACGATGCTCAACGTCAAGCTACCAAAAATGCAGGGAAAATTGCCGGATTAGATGTCAAAAGAATTATTAACGAACCAACGGCTGCAGCACTTGCCTATGGACTTGATAAACAAGAAAAATTACAAACCATTCTAGTTTATGACTTAGGAGGAGGTACCTTCGATGTATCCATTTTGGAACTTGGAGATGGACTATTTGAAGTAAAATCTACTGCTGGTAACAACCGTCTTGGTGGAGATGACTTCGATCAAAGAATTATTGACTACCTCGTAAGCGAATTCAAAAAACAAGAAGGAATTGATTTATCAAAAGACAAAATGGCAATGCAAAGATTAAAAGATTCTGCCGAAAAAGCCAAAAAAGATTTGTCTGGAATGGCCAAAACGCAAATTAGTTTACCATTCATTTCTCAAAAAGATGGTTCACCAGTTCACTTAGAAATGGAACTATCAAAAGCCAAATTTGAAGACTTATGTAGAGATTTGTTCGATTCAACCCTCGAACCAGTTCGAAAAGCACTAAAAGATGCCAAATTAAAATCAAGTGATATTGATGAAGTTATCTTAGTAGGTGGATCAACGCGTATTCCATACATCCAAGAATTAGTGAAAAAAGAACTTGGAAAAGAACCTCATAAAGGAGTCAATCCAGATGAAGTTGTAGCCATGGGTGCTGCCATTCAAGGTGGAGTATTAACGGGTGAAGTAGATGACTTAGTTCTTCTTGATGTAACCCCATTATCATTAGGTATTGAAACACTTGGTGGAGTGATGACCGTCTTAATTCCAAGAAATACAACCATTCCAACAAGCAAAAGTCAAGTATTTAGTACCGCTGCTGATAATCAACCTGCCGTAGATATTCATGTATTGCAAGGAGAACGTCCAATGGCACAAGATAATAAAACCCTTGGAAACTTCCAATTAATGGATATTCCACCAGCTCCAAGAGGAATTCCACAAATCGAAGTAAAATTTGATATTGATGCCAACGGCATCGTTCATGTAACAGCCAAAGATTTAGGAACGAATAAAGAACAAACCATTACCATTACTTCAAATACTTCCTTAAGTGATGAAGAAATTGATAAAATGGTCAAAGAAGCCGAACAAAATAAAGAAGCAGATGAAAAGCGAAAAGAACAAGCAAACGTAAAAAATGATGCAGATTCACTCATCTTTGCTACAGAAAAAGCCATCAAAGACCTTGGAGATAAAGTCGATGAAAAAGATAAAAAAGAAGCCGAAGAAAAAATGAAAGACTTAAAAGAATCTTTAGAAAAAGACGATATCGAAGACATTAAAAAGAAAACGGAAAGTTTAAATGAAATTGCGATGAAATTAGCAACCAAAGTCTATGAACAAGCAGCCAAAGAACAAAAACCAGAAGAAAATGCGCAAACAGAGAAAAAAGACGACGTCGAAGAAGCAAATTACGAAGAAAAATAGAAGAAAAGTTCTAGGAAACTAGAGCTTTTTGATAGTTAGGATGAATTTATGAAAAGTTACCAAAATCGAAAAGAAGTGCCAACCAAGTACCAATGGGATTTAAGTGAGTTTTATAAATCTTTATCAGAATGGGAAGAAGAATGGAAGAAGACCGAGAAAGAAATCGAAGAAATTCCTTCGTTCAAAGGGAAATTAAAAAACGCCAAAGATTTAGAAAAATTCTTACAATTAGATACCGAAATCGGTCGTAAATTAGATAATTTATATTGTTATGGAGAAATGTGCCATGACACCAATCTAGATCAGGAAGAATATTTGGCTTTGACAAATAAAGCCATCACCCTCATAAGTAAATATGAAGTATCCTCTTCCTTTGCCATTCCAGAAATCTTATCCTTACCCAAAGAAGAATTTCAATCATTAATCCAAGAAGAAAGATTGCAAACCTATCGTCCACTACTTGAAAAAGTATACAAACAAAAAGAACATACCTTATCCGAAAAAGAAGAGCAACTCATTTCTTTACTAACAGAAAATTATGAATCATATAGTAATATTTCCAGTTCACTTATCAATAGCGAGCACCAATATGGTAAAGTGAATGTAGGTAGCAATAAAGTGACCATTGCCAGTAACAATATCCGCTTTTTAAAGCAAAATCCGGATGAAAAAGTAAGAAAGACCGTGGAAAAGAAATTTGGAAAAGTCATTCAACAATATGAACAAACCGAAGCCTCTTTATTAAATTACTATGTCAAAAACAATATCAACTTAGCCAAGATTCGCAATTATCAAAGCCCACTAGAAGCCTATTTGGAAAATGTTCAATTAGATCCGGAAGTCTTTTCATCATTAAGTAAGATAGCAAGAGAAAGAAAAGATCTTTGTCAAAAATATAATCATTTAATGAAAAAAGCCCTACACAAAGAAGTTTTGCATAGTTATGATACCGCACTTCCTTGGGGAACTTTAGACAAACAATATACCATTGAAGAAGCACTCGAAATCATTCGCAAGTCCTTAGCACCGCTCGAAGAAAATTATTTAAAAAAATGGGATGTCATGCAACAACTTCGCTGTGTCGACTATGCCCAATATAAAGGAAAAAGAAGTGGAGGATACTGTCTATCAACCCAAGATAAACATTCCAAAATCTTATTAAGTTTTAATGGGACACTCGATGATGTTTCAACCATTGCGCATGAATCTGGACATTTTACTCATCATGAATTTATTTCTGAAAAAAATCCATTCTACTATCGATATGTGCCAACGATGATTAGTGAAGTCGCCTCCCTAACCAACGAATTTTTACTCTCCGATTATCTCTATCAGCATGGAGAGAGTATCGAAGAAAAGAAAAAGGGATTAGAAAACTACATCAAAACGTTTCATATGAACTTTTTTGGAGCCATTATGGAAGGCGAAATCGAGCTAAAAATGTATGAAGATGCAGCAAAAGGTATGACCATTACATCCCAATATTTAGATTCCCTTGCTAAAGAACAACTGACTTTCTATAATGGAAATACCATTCAATACGGTCCATATGCTAGTCAAATGTGGGCGACTAGATCGCATTATTATCAAAAATTTTACTTGTATAGCTATGCCATTTGTGCAAGCATTGCGACCATTTTAGTAAGTAGAATCAAAAGTGGAAAGAAAGAAGTTATTCAAAAGTACAATCAATTTCTAAGTTGTGGAGGAAATATCAAAACCATGGACATTTTAAAAACATTAGAAATTGATATTACCAAAAAAGAGACATGGATCGAAGCACTGAATTATTTTGATGAACAAATGGACAAATATGAAAAATTACGAGGTGAACAAAAGTGAATAAAAAAGATTATTATGAAGTATTGGGAGTCTCCAAAACCGCTAGCGATGAAGAAATCAAAAGAGCGTTTCGTCGCTTAGCCAAACAATATCATCCAGATGTCAATAAAGACCCCGGAGCTGAAGAAAAATTTAAAGAAATCGGCGAAGCCTATGCCGTTTTATCCGACCCTGAAAAAAGAAGACAATATGACCAATTCGGCCATGCGGCCTTTGAACAAGGTGGAACCGGTGGCTTTGGAGGATTTAATGCATCCGATTTTGATTTTTCAAGTATTTTTGATGATTTATTTGGGGGTTCTTTTGGAGGATTTTCCTCTTTCTCAAATGGAAGAACCAGTAAAAATCGTCCACAAAAAGGTCGGGATCGACTAGTCGAAGTGAATTTAACGTTTGAAGAAGCCATCAAAGGATGTAAAAAGACCATCCGCCTAGATTTAGAAGATACCTGTGAAGATTGTCATGGAGAAGGTGGCTTTGGTCAAAAAACATGTAGTGCTTGTAATGGTCGCGGTCGCATCATCACCGAACAAAGAAGTTTATTTGGCATTTTTCAAAGTGAAACGACCTGTGATGTATGTAATGGGATTGGAACCATCTATGAACGAAAATGTAGCACCTGTAAAGGTTCTGGACACACCAAAAAGAAAAAAGAAATTGAAATTACCATTCCCGAAGGCGTCGATAATCATTATCAACTCAAAATCTCCGGAAGAGGAGAAGCCGGATATAATGGGGGACCAAATGGCGATATTTACTTTGAATTTAAAGTCGAAGAAAGCAAAATTTTTCAACGAGAAGAAACCGATCTTTATTTAACCCTACCAATTACCATCACCGATGCCGTTTTAGGAGCCAAAAAAGAAATTCCAACCATTGATGGAAATGTCATTTTGGAAATCAAACCAGGAACGCAAAATCAAACAAAATTAAAACTAAAAGGAAAAGGTGTCAAATCCGTCAATAGTTTACGTAAAGGAGATATGTATGTCATTATCGATGTCATTATCCCAAGTAAAATTACCAGAGAACAGAAAAAACTATTTGAAAGTTTGCAAGCGACCGATTTAGATAACGAACCGGAAATTCGCCGCTTTAAACAATACTTATAAGAGCAAGAAACCCTTGCTTTTTTTAAATTAAAAATTGACAAAAAAATACCAAAAACATATACTTAATATAATAAGGATTGATAGTATGTTAAAGAAATATAAATTATGGTTAGTGTTAATTGCCACCTTAGTCTGCCTCGTGCTTTCGATTGGCATTGGTTATCTTTTTTTTCCAAACATCATCACGCATAAATCCTCCGCTCTTGTGTATGTCGAAGGCGATTTATCCATTAATTATATGGATGGAGATGAAATCAACACCAATGAAGAAGAAAAGATTTTAACATTTTCCATCACCAATACCTCCAATACCACCTATTACTATAATTTAGTATTAGAAAACGTCAACCAAAATAATGCTACATTTGAACTGACGAGCACCCGAAAAGGATTTCAAAATATCACGCGAAAACTTGGAAGTAATACCTCTCGTTA
>CANQAU010000020.1 GCA_947588935.1 uncultured Bacilli bacterium | reverse complement strand
TTCTTTTGGCGATTTTTAATGAACTTCGTAGTTTTAATACCATTACGAATTATAATAATATTTTGGAATCCCTTGGTGATTTATATCAAACAAACATTCCAAGAGATATTATTACCAATGTTATTAAATATACAATTGAGGGCGCGGATTGGAGCATTGAATCACAGTCCGTGACTGGAATTGATTCAAGTAATTTTGTCCATTTGACCAATCTGAGGGATTATGTTATGGAGCCGAATATGGATTCTGTCAATGAGGCAGTTTCTAGAATTCAAGAAGTCATTCGTTAACTGTTACCATGTAACAGTTTTTTTTCGCTTTTTTTGTTATAATGTTTTTAAGAGGTGTCGTATGAAACAATATGAATTAGATCCTACAGAGGAAAATATTTTTCGAACGATTTCTCAAGATGCACTAAGACGAAATCAAAAATTAGTAGTTCTTGGAAAAATGTTATTACAACAAAAGAAACATTTCTTTTTCTCTTTAGATGGATGTTGGGGAAGTGGTAAATCTTTTTTTGTCAAGCAATTACAATATTGTATTACGCATGTGGATACATTTCGTGATAATTCTATTTTTGTAGAAGAGGATAAACAGATATTTCAGAAATTACAAGAGAAATATTTGGTTTTGTATTATAATGCTTGGGAGAATGATACCCATGTTGATCCTTTAGAATCTTTGATTTATAAAGTGTTAGATGAATTTGAAAAACAAAAGAGGGAATTATTTTCTTTTGCTGAATATAAGAAAATCGTGAAAGGTATGTTCGAAAATGTTATTAAGGTAGGAACCGGCGGAATTGTTGATTTGGAACAAGTAGATAAAATGAATAGTTTTGAAGATATGACAAGTGCGATTATTACTTCCGAAGAAAAAAGAAATGCTTTTTATTCTTTGCTTGATCAATTGTTAGAACGTGATCAACGCATTTTTCTAATTGTCGATGAATTGGATCGTTGTAATCCGAAGTTTGCCGTTCAAATGTTAGAGACATTAAAACATTTTTGGAATTATTCAAAAATTACTATTTGTGTAGTTACGAATAATCAGGAACTTGCTTGTACGATTAAGCATTTTTATGGAAATGATTTTGATGGCATTGGCTATTTACATAAATTTTATGACGTGGTATTGGATCTTGATGATGTACATCTTCTTTCTTATTTAACAAATTTCTGTCATCTATCTTCTGAATTTTCTGTTCCAGATGAAATTCGCATTTTTTTGATGCAATATTATCATTTTTCGTTACGTGATTGTAATCAATTTTTATCCATTATGGATCTTTTGGATAGTACTTATCTGTTACCAGATTCGTATTCTACAAAACAATATTTTTTTAAATATTTCTTTCTTCCTTTGACCATTGCATTCAAAATTAAACGACCAGATTTGTATGAGAAGTTTATTCATAAGCAAGGTGAAAAGATTTTATTAGATATATTAGCTTTTTTGGATAATAATACACATTCTCTAGCTTTGACATTCAGTCATATGATTCAAAATGAAAATATGAATTATCATCTTTATTTTCGAAATATATATCGTTCTATTTTTGATGAAACTTCTGAATTTTATGTTTTATTTTCGGAAACCATTTCTTTACTTGGAAATTGTATTCATATCTATTAAATTGTTGTCATCCGGTTGGTTCTAAAACTTTAAAGAAACCTATATGATGAAATAGGGGGATTCTATGTTTTTTCGTGATGTTCATATTCGCATTCGCTTTGTTTTTCTGATGATTCTTTTCTTTTTGGGGATTATTATTGTTCGTGTATTTTATATTCAAGTTTTTCAGTATGATCAATTAAGTTCTTTGGCAGAGAGTTTGTGGAGTAGAAAACTACCGATTACGGCAGATCGTGGAGAGATTCTCGATCGGAATGGAAAAGTATTGGCAACCAATATTACGACTACTTCTTTGGTGATTATTCCCAATCAAATTCAAGATAGTGAAGATGTAGCGCGAAAATTATCAGATATTTTGGGAAGTGACTATGAAGAAATGCTTCGTCATGTGACGAAAAAAACTAGTATTGAACGGGTTCATCCCGAAGGGAGAAGATTGTCTTATGAAATTGCGGAAAAAATTAATAATCTTCATTTGGATGGCGTTTATTTGGTAAAAGAAAGTAAACGTTATTATCCTTATGGAAATGTGCTTAGTCATGTACTTGGATATGTTGGAATTGATAATCAAGGACTTTCGGGTTTGGAACTTTTTTATGATTCTTATCTAACGGGAGAAGATGGAGCAATCAAGTATTTTTCGGATGGAAAGGGAAATCGTTTGGAACTTACGGAAGTATATGAAGAGCCACAAGATGGAATCAATTTGCAACTAACGATTGATTTGGATTTACAATTGGCAGTGGAAAGAGAACTGGATAATATTATGAGTAAGTATACGCCGGAACATGCTTTAATTTTAGCAATGGATCCGCAAAATGGAGAAGTGCTTGCCATGGCCAGTCGACCTAATTTTGATCCAAATCATTATCAGGATGCTTCCAGTGAAGTCATTAATCGAAATTTACCTATATGGATGACTTATGAACCTGGTTCGACGTTTAAAATTGTAACACCATTTTTTATGCATAGTATTCTTTTATAAAGAATATTTTTTATTGGTGATAAAATTGTTTAATGAAAAAATTTTTATAACAGAATTAAAAATTATAATTAATAATAATTTATATAAAAAAAATATTATTGATGAAAAAACATTTAGTAAAGTAAATGATTTACTTTTACATAAATTAAAATTGTTATAAGAGGAAAAAATATGAACTATATTGAGATTTCTAAACTTATAATGAATGGTGAAAAAATTTATAATATCCCTCTTAGAGTTTGTTTTTATGCTCGGGTTTCAACGGATAGTGATGTTCAATTAAATTCTTTAGATAATCAATTAGAATATTATGAAAAATATATTAAATCGCATTCTTGTTGGACATATGTTCCTGGTTATGTTGATGAAGGAATATCTGGCGTTAGAGTAGGAAATAGAGAAGGATTTAAAAGAATGCTCAAAGATGCTAAAGCAAATAAATTTGATTTAATTATAACAAAAGAAGTTTCAAGATTTGCAAGAGATTTAGAAGATAGTATTCATTATATAAGAGAGTTAAAAAATGCTAATGTAGGAATTTTTTTTGAAAATCAAAATTTAAATACTTTTGATTCTAATTCTGAATTAATTCTTAATATTATGTTTAATCTAGCTCAAGATGAATCGAAAAAATTATCATCAAGAGTTAAGTTTGGTCATAGGCAAGCAATTCTAAAAGGACATGTCTTAGGATCTTCTAATATTATGGGTTATAAAAAAGAAAACTGTAAGTTAGTGGTTGTGGAAAGTGAAGCTAAATTTATTAAAAAATTATTTGAGTTATATGCTACTGGCGAATATGGATTTTATAAATTATCTAAGAAGTTAGCATCTTTAGGGTATTTTAATAAAAAAGGTAATTTATATGATAAAGATACTTTAAAGAGAATGTTAGAAAATCCTAAATATAAAGGATATTATCGGGGTAAAACGACGGAAGTATTAGATTATAGAACTAAAAAAAGAAAAAAAGTTACAGAAGATAATCAGATTATTCATAAGTGTATAGATGGCAGTGTCCCAGCAATTGTATCAGTAGAACTATGGGAAAAGGTCAATTCTATTCTTAAATTGAGAACTAAAGGGTATCTTAATAATAATTATGCTGGAGGATTAAAATATCCTTTAAGTTCTAAAATATATTGTCAAGAACATAATACTAATTATCAAAGGACAAATAGTAGAAATAAGAATAGACCTACATGGTGTTGTGGTAAATACTTACAATTTAATTTAGATGCTTGTACTTCTCCAATTATTGCTGAAATAGATTTATATAATATACTTGGAAATATATTTCAAGAAATTATTCCTCATAAAGATAAAATTGTAGAAGAAATGCTAGAATTATATAAAAATAGTGGTGAAGATGAGGAATATAAAAAAGAATTAAATGATATTCAAAATAGTATTAAAAAAATAGAAAATAAAAAGTCTTTTGTTTTAGATTTAGTTTATAATGGAGAAATAAAAAAAGAAAATTTACAAATTGAATTTGAAAAATTAGATGAAAAAATAGAAAATTTAAAGAGAAGAAAACAATTTTTATTAAATCAAATAGAATTAACCTCTAATAAAGATGATTTTCTTAAATTATTAATGTCTGCTATTAAAAAAGAAATAAATAATGGAGCATTAGATGATTTTATTCGGCAATTTGTAAAATGTATTATCGTAAGTAAAGTAAAAGATGATAGACATAATATTATTCTAGATATAATTGTAAGTTTAGAAAATGATGAAAATAATATAAAAAAAGAAATGAAGGAAAAATTAGAAAATAAAACAATACTTTTTAAAAATAAAAAATATAATTCTATTGAAAAAATGCGAAAAGATAAAGAAAAAAATAAATTTATTTATAATGTTTATATAGAAAATTAAAAAAATATCATCCAATGATTTATAAAAAAGTCATCCAATAAATTATGAAAATATCATCCAATGTAATAGACAAACTTGAGTGAATAATGTATAATGAATATTAGGAGTTGATTAAAATGTCAGAGTATAAACCAAGATTAATTGATAAACAAATAGAAAGTAGTTTAAAAGCATATGGTGCTATTAATATTGTCGGGGCTAAATGGATAGGTAAAACTTGGGCTGGAAGAAAACATGCTCAAAGTGAATTTTTGCTTATGGATCCAAGTGGTAATTATCAAAATAGAAGACTTGCAGAAACAGATGTATCACTTATTTTTGAAGGTGAAGAGCCAAGATTAATCGATGAATGGCAAGAAGTTCCGGAGATTTGGGATGCAACTAGATATAAATGTGATGAAGATGGAATAAAAGGTAAATATATTTTAACTGGTTCTACCGTACTTCCTCAAAAGAAATTAGATAAAATTAAACATTCTGGAGCAGGTAGAATCAAAAAATTAAAAATGTATCCGATGAGTTTATATGAATCAGGAGATTCTTCAGGAGATGTTTCTTTAAAAGATATCTATAATAATAAAGTTAAGAGTAAAAAAACGCGTGATATTAATTTAAAAGATATTATTAAATTAGTTTTAAGAGGAGGTTTTCCTGGCAGTATTGATGTTCCATTTGAAGAAGCAATTAAACTACCTAAAGAATATGTTAAAGAAATTATTGATACAGATATAAATAGAATTAGCGATTCTAAAAGAGATTTAAATAAGATGATGCTTTTACTTAGATCACTTTCAAGAAATGAATCGACAACTTTATCAATTGCTAAATTAAAAAATGATATCGAGGGAGTAGATAATTTAGATATCGATGTAAAAACTATTACGGAATATTTGGAAGATTTAAGTAAATTATATTTAATTGAAAACCAATTACCATTTAACTCTAATATTAGAAGTAGTATGAGAGTAAAACAAATGGAGAAAAGACATTTTGTTGATCCTTCAATTGCTACTTCCTTACTTAATATGACCGTTGATATGTGCGTTAATGATTTACTTACTTTTGGCTTTTTCTTTGAAGCAATGGTTGAAAGAGATTTAAGAATATATGCGGAAGCTAATAATTGGAATTTATTTCATTATCAAGACTATGATGGTAATGAATTTGATGCCGTAGTAGAATTTCAAGATGGTAGTTATGCCGCTTTTGAAATTAAACTTGGGGCAAACCAAATAGATGAGGCCGCAAATAATTTAATTAGAGTTAGTAATTGTATTAAAGAAAAAGGTGGTAAACCACCAAAAAGTTTATGTGTTATTTGTGGACTTACTAATGCCATTTATACACGAAGTGATGGTGTTATAGTAGTGCCAATAACAGCATTAAAAGATTAAGGAATGTATTATGAACATGTAAAATTATTAAATTGAAAATAGGAAAGTATATGAATATGGATAATAAAATTGATGTTTTAAGTGAATTTATCAATAAATTAAAATTGAAACCGTTAAATGAAAACTATTATATTGAATGTTGCCTTAATTCAATAATGGGATGGAAGGATACAGAATATTGGAAAAGAATTAATTTAAATAGTCAAGAATTGTTAGATTTGAGTATAGATAAATTTATAGAAGAAAAATATTACATAAGAAGTTCTTCGAAAGAATCTAATGAAATTTATGAAAAAATATATGGTAAAAATTTTGTAGGTAATGATTACCATGGTTATTTATTATGGGCAACTTTAAAAAATATAAGTAAAAAAGAAGCAATAAAGATATTAACAGATGATGATTTTAAAGATTATCGAATTTCTCATGTTTGGGGATGTACTAAAAATATTTATTTGAATAATCTACCTTTTAATTATTTTGCTATTCCAAGTTTTTGCTATTGTTTATCAGATAAAAATAATGGTGGTAGGATAGGCGAAAAATTTAGATTAAAATTAAAAAAGCAAGTTATTAAAAATTGTGATAAAAGTATTATTTTATATAATAATAAAATGATTAAATTAGCAAATAGTATTATGAAAAATTTAAAAACATGTATAAATAATAAAGAAATAAACATTGAAAAAGATTATTTTTCTCAAAGAATAAGTTTTATTTTAGATCAATTTATTTTAATTCCGATTAATGGTAACGATGTAGAAAAGATAGAATATGGCTTAAAAATTTTTGAATTTAAAGAAAATGAAATTGTATTTAGTGAAGAATATCTAAAAGCTAAAAAAGATAAATTTAATGATTATTTAAATGAATTAAAGATAAATTAGAAGATATTTTAATTAATCTTCTTTTTCTTTTGATTCAAAATGGTAGTGACGTTTAAAATTGTGACTTTAGCAACTTCTTTAGAGGAAAAGACAATCAATTTATTTGAAGATCAATATTATGATTCGGGTGCAATTTCTGTGGAAGGGGCAACGATTCATTGCTGGAAACATGGTGGACATGGTGCTCAGACTTTCTTAAATGTGGTAGAAAATTCTTGTAATCCGGGCTTTGTTTTGATGGGACAGAAGTTAGGTACTACGCGGTTGATGAATTCCATCCGGAATTTTGGTTTTGGAATGAAAACGGGAATCGATTTAAATGGAGAGAGTAGTGGAATTTTGTTTCAAACGAAGCAAATGGGGCCGGTTGAACTTGCTACTACGAGTTTTGGCCAAGGAATTAGTGTGACACCGATTCAGCAAGTGGCAGCAGTTAGTGCAGCTATTAACGGCGGATATTTGTATCAACCACATTTGGTTCAGAGTATGCTCGAACCAGAAGTAAATTCGGTTATTCAAATGAATGAACCTGTTTTGATACGGCAGGTGATTCAAGAAGATACGAGCAAATTGGTCCGTTATGCGTTAGAGAGTGTTGTAGCACATGGTTCGGGAAGAAATGCTTATATTGAAAATTATCGGGTTGGTGGAAAAACAGGAACAGCTCAAAAGGTCTTAAATGGGGCTTATGCCGCAGGAAATTATATTTTATCGTTTATGGGATTTATGCCAGCAGATGATCCTAAAATTGTCGTGTATGTGGCGATTGATCATCCGGTTGGGGTTGTTCAATATGGTGGTACTACGGCTGCTCCCATTGCGAAAAGCATTTTGCAAACCGCAATTTCTTTATATCATTTTTCTCCAACCATGGATGGGATGGAAAAAGAATATAATTGGATGGATACGAAATATACCATTTTACCTAATGTTGAGGGGATGAAACTTCCAGAAGCGAAAGAATCTTTAAAAGGATTTCAAATTGAATATTCGGGAGAGGGAGAAACGGTGGTATATCAAAGCCCAAAAGGTGGTTTTTATTTAAAAGATGGTGGTGTGGTGAAATTAATGCTTGGCTAGCGTTAATTAAGTGTCAAATTTTTGTAGATATTCCATAAGAAAAAGGTATGCAGTGATATAATTGGGTAGAGGTGAGATACACATGTTAATCTTGGCTAAAGCAGCAATGGCAATGATGCTTGGTTTTATATTTTCGATACTTTGTGCAATTGTTCTCATTCCTCTTTTGCGTAGTTTGCATGTGGGTCAGAAAGTAAGCTTAACACTTGGGGAACGCCATTTAAAAAAAGATGGAATTCCAACGATGGGCGGTTTTATTTTTATTATACCGGTTATCCTTTCTTTGTTTTTTCTATATTTAAATGGTAGTATTACTTTAAATCATAATTTGATTATTTTAGTTTTTGTTTTTCTTTCATATGCTGCTTTGGGATTTGTGGATGATTATTTGAAAATTAAATACAAAAATAATGCCGGTGTTTCGATTCCAACGAAGCTTTTAATGCAAATGATTATTGCTCTTATCTTTTTCTATATCTTTATGAAAAATGGTGGAGAACCTATCTTGCGGATTACTTCTTTAAATCTTGTTTTGCCAATGGGTTGGACATTTGGATTGTTTATTTTGTTTTTATTAGTAGGCACTTCCAATGCTGTCAATATCACGGATGGACAGGATGGTCTAGCAGCTGGTTTATGTGTCATTGCCTTTTTTGCTTTTGGGATCATTTCTTGGAATACGGGATGGATGGAAGGATATCAAGAAGTTGCCATTTTCTGTTTCATTTTAGTGGGAAGTTTACTGGGCTTTTTACTTTTTAATTCGCATCCAGCAAAGATTTTTATGGGAGATTTAGGAAGCTTGGCACTTGGAGGAGCACTTGCTACCATTGCCATTTTAACTCGTCATGAACTTTCCCTTGCTTTGGTCGGTGGTGTGTTTGTCATTGAGACCCTTTCTAGTTTTATTCAGATTATTGCCATTCGCAAATTTCATCGAAAGGTTTTTAAAATGGCGCCTTTGCATCATCATTTTGAACAACTTGGTTGGAGTGAAAGGGATATTGTAAAACTCTTTTGGGTCGTTGGACTTATTTTGGCCATGGCTGCCATTACTTATGGTGTATGGATTTAGATGCAAATGCATCTTTTTTTAATGTCTTTTTTAAAGAAAGAAGAGAATGAAACATAAACTTATTATAGATATGGTGATGGTATGAAAAAGCGATTTGATGTTGTGTTATTTTTTCTTGTTCTTTGTTTAGCTTTCTTTGGAATGATTATGATTTATTCCGCCAGTAGTGTTTGGGCGGAGTATAAATTTCATGATGCTTTTAAATTTGTAAAAGCTAAATTTCTTTTTTTCCTGTTGGGCATTTTGCTGATTTTCTTTTTGTTACGAATCGATTTTCATGTTTATGAGAAATATGCCAATTTTCTTTTAGGTCTTTGTTTTGTCCTTTTAGTTTTGGTATTAATTCCTGGAATTGGAACAATTCGTAATGGTTCTCGAAGTTGGTTTGGTATCGGAGGCTTTGGTATTCAACCTAGCGAATTTGCAAAGATTGGTTTAATTATTTATGTTTCAAAATATCTTTCTCATCATCCCCGGGAAATTCGCGATATTAAAAAGGGTGTTTTACCGATCTTTTTGGTGATTTTTTTCTTACTTTAGTTGTGATGATTTTTGTCAGTGGTGTTCGTCTTTCCTTTTTTTTCCGCCTTGGCATACTTGGTCTTTTCGGCATTGTTCTTTTAATTTTTCTTGCTCCTTATCGGATGGCTCGTATTGTGTCTTTTTTAAATCCGTGGTCGGATCCACTGGGAAGTGGATTTCAAATTATTCAGTCTTTATATGCGATCGGTCCGGGTGGCCTTTTGGGACAAGGATTTTTAAAAAGTCATCAGAAGCATTTTTATTTACCGGAACCGCAAACCGATTTTATCTTTTCCATCATCAGTGAGGAGTTTGGCTTTTTGGGCGTGCTTTTGGTTACAGGACTTTTCTTTTTGATTTTTTATCGTTGTATTAAAATTTCATTAAATTTAGAGGATTCTTTTGGAAAGTATCTTTCTTTTGGTCTTTCGTTTGGAATTTTGATTCAAGCTATTTTGAATTTGTGTGTGGTCATTGGTCTTATTCCCGTGACGGGGGTAACCCTTCCATTTCTTAGTTATGGAGGATCTTCTTTACTTGTCAGTATGGCTAGTATTGGCATTATTTTAAATATATCTAGAAATCATTGAAACATGGTTGATGCAAGAACGAACGTTTGATATATTTTAGTTATCAATGAAGTAGGGGGAATTTTATATGAACACAATTCCATTAATTAAAGAAGAAAAGATTGAGGATATGATTTATGAAGTAAGAGGAAAGCCCGTAATGCTTGACTCTGATTTAGCCAAACTTTATGGATGTGCAAATGGCACTAAATCGATTAATTTGGCTGTTCATAGAAACATTGATAGGTTTCCCAAAGATTTTTATTTTCAATTAACTAATGAAGAATTTTTAAACTTGAAGTCCCAAAATGGGACTTCAAGTTTAAATGGGTATGGTGGAGTTCGAAGAAATCCATATGTCTTTACTGAACAAGGAGTTTCTATGTTAGCAAGCGTTTTAAGAACTCCGGTTGCTGCAAAAGTAAGTGTTAGCATAATGCGTGCTTTTGTAATAATGAGAAAGTATATTTCTAATGAATTGATTCAACAAAAATATATTAACAATTTAGTGATAAAACATGATGAAGATATTAAATTGTTACAAGAATCTTTTAACAAATTTGAAGAAAAGAAAAAAGAAAAATATTTTTATTTTTATTTAACCAATAAAGAATTTTCAAACTTGAGGTTTCAATTTGAAACTTCAAAACATGGAAAGGTTTGAAGAAATTCATATGTCTTTACCGAACAAGAAGTCGTATTGCTATTATGAATGCTTCCTGTAATCATGAGAAAAGTCTATGTCAATTTTTCTTTGTCAAAGTTGCAGTTTTTTGTGTCTAAAGATTGACTTTCCTTTTTATAACGCTTATAACTATATTAAGGGGGCAAGTCGTTATGGCCTTTACAACAAAAGAAAAAATTGATTTACTTGGGAAAGTACGACAGGGTGATAAGGGCTTGTCTAAATTGTCTCGTTATGTTTCTTCTATTCCAAATGCTTCCAAAGAAGAAGTCATTTTCTTTTTAATTGAACGAATGCACCATGAAGTTAATGAAATGCAAATTTCAAATTTTGGGTTAAAGATTTATTATGCAATTTTAACTTTATTGGATAGCTTTTGGAATTCGATTCGTTCTCTTTCTTCCCGTGAGATGGAGTCTATCCGAACGGTTTTGGAAGTTCAACAAAAATATCAGTTGGATAATTCGGTTCAACATTCTTGTCCTTTGGTTTCTTGTATGACATTAGAAGAGATTCTTTTGGAGTTAGAAAAACGCGTCATCTTAGAAGAAGAGGCTCCATCTACAACGCCACTTTCTTCGGATGAAGATTTACGAAAACAAAATCGAAAACTTTTGAAAGAAAATGCGCAATTGCTTCGACAGATTAAAGATCTTCGCAAAGATGTCATTAAGGAACAAAAAAATAGGCATAAAAAGGAAATGTTATTGCATTCTGCTAAAGACAGGAATCGAGTTTTACGAAAAGAAAAGAAAGAAATTTTATCGAAATATACTTCACAAGAAGAGATTTTTGTAAAATATCAGCAACAGCAATTTCTTCTTTCTTCTTATGAGAAAGAATTGGCATTATGGAAAAATGTAAAACCAGGAATTTCTTCTTATCTTTGTCTTTCTTCGTTAGAGGAAGCTATTTTACGACTTCTTTATCAACGTAGTTATACTTTAGAAGAGTTAACTTGTCTTTTACAGGATCAGTCTTATTATGTAACTCCAAAAGAGGTTTATGCATCTTTAATTTCTTTAAATCGACAAATTGGAATTAATGGTCTTCAAGCAAATCATATTCCGGTTTCTTATCGAGTGAAAAAAGATGTTTTGACGAACCAATCGTTTGATTTAGAGTGGAAGGGACATAAAAAACCTTTAGAGATGGTTTTATATTCGGATATTCATTTTTATGAAGGACATGTTCAATCGTCTTTTTCGGAAATTGATTTGTTGAATGAATATTGTGTTTCGAAAAACATTCCTTATCTTTTTCATTTGGGAGATTTGATTTCGCGGGTGAATTATCTTCCTTTCGATTATGACTTGATGCTTCGGACTCGTGATTTTTTTCGAGAAATTATTCAAAAAATGCCTCATTCTCCAACGATTTTCTATGGTTTTTTGGGTGGTAATCATGATGAAGATTTTTTGCGAAGCGGAATGGATATCAACACTTTATTAAGTGAAGAGCATGCGAATTTTTTCTCTTTGGGTTATTATCATGCCTTTTTACATATGGGTAGTAGAAAAAATATGATTGGTCTTCATCATCCGACGTGCCGCATTCAAGTAGAGGATGGAGAGGAAGTTTTAAATACCTATTTAAAACAGGTTTATAATAGTCAGAATCCTCGAAATACCGTGATGGATTTTCTGGGACATAATCATCGTGGATATTTTTCTTCGCAGTATGGAGTGGCTTTGGTTCCGTCTTTGACTCGTGATCGATTTGAAAATGGTGCTTGGCATTTAAAGATCTATTTTAATTCCGGCGGAGAGATTTTAGATATCCATTTAATTCCTTTATCTTTGGAAAGACAAGTGCTGGTTCATCAAGAGAAACTATTTTCGAATGCGAGAGCAAAACGAAAATAGTTTCTTTTTTTTGCATTTATGTTATACTTTTGAAAGAAATCAAAAGTAACAAATTTTGGATTTATAGTATAATATACTAAAGGATGTGAACGAATGAAGATAATCGTTTCGGCGGGTGGAAGTTTGGGACATATTAATCCAGCTTTGGCTATTATTCGAAAGTTTCAAGAAAAAGAGCCAGATTTGGAAGTACTCTATATTGGAACGCATAATCGAATGGAGAAAGATATTGTTCCTTCGGAATCCATTTTGTATGAACCGATTGAAATGTATGGTTTTACTTCGAATGTGTTTAAAGATGTCAAAAATATTTTTTGCATTTCCAAGGCGATGCGAAAGTGTACTAAAATTATGAAAGAGATGCAACCGGATGTTGTCATTGGTGTCGGTGGTTATGTTACGTATCCGGTTTTAAAAGCTGCGCATCAATTGGGAATCAAAACTTTTTTACATGAACAGAATAGTATTCCTGGAAAAAGTAATAAGATGCTTGCGAAGTATGCTGATTTAATTGGGGTTAGTTTTAAGCATTCCATTCCTTATTTTAAGACGCAAGGAAAGATTATTTATACAGGGCATCCAAGTGGAGCACAAGCTCTTTTGGAAACCAAATTATCAAAAGCAAATTTAGGCTTGCATCCCGATAAAAAACTTGTTATTATAGTCGCCGGAAGTCTTGGTAGTTGGTCTTTGAATCGAAAAATGAAGGACTTTTTAACCAGTATTTCTCCTCAAGATTATGAAGTTTTGTATATTACGGGAAAAGCCCATTATGATGAATTTGTTCAGGGAATGACTTTTCCAAGTAATGTGATTGTCAAACCTTATGTTGATCATTTGGCTGGACTGATGAAGAGTGCAGATGTTGTCGTTTCTCGGGCAGGAGCAGCTTCTTTGTATGAACTGTTGGCTTTACAAATTCCATCGTTAATTATTCCGAGTCCAAATGTTGCGAATAACCATCAATATTATAATGCCATTGAGTTTTTGGATGAGGGAGTTATTCGTATGCTTAAGGAATCGGATATTACTGCTGAAAAACTTCGTGAGGAAATCCACCTTCTTTTGGAGGATAAAAGTGTCTATGAGCCGATGAAAGAAAAAATGAAAAAGTTGGCTGTGATGGACAGTTCCGAATTAATTTATCGGGAGATTAAGGATCTGATAAAATGAAAACAGAACTTTTGCAGTTTCAAGAAGTGTTACAAGATGTTAGTTTAAAGCCTTATAATACTCTTCATATTGGAGGGGTTTGTAAATATATGGTTTTTCCTCATACTTGTGAGGAGTTGCAACAACTTCTTTTGACGATTCAAGAAAATCATTTGAAATATTTTATTTTGGGAAATGGATCTAATGTCATCTTGAGTGATGAATATTATGATGGGGTTGTGATTCTTCTTTCTCATTTTGATCAAATTGTCTATGAAGGAAATCAAGTCCATGTTGGTGCCGGCGTTTTGATGCCAAAATTTTCAATGGATGTTGTATCAAAAGGATATTCTGGTTTTGAGTGGGCGGTAGGAATTCCGGGAACCATCGGGGGATGCATTGTCGGAAATGCGGAAGCCTATAAAGAGTCGACTTTTGATTACTTGGTGGATGTGACTGTGTTGTATCAAGGAACGATTCAGGTCATGAAAAAGGAAGAACTTTCTTATGCATATCGAACGAGTTTCTTTAAAGAACATCCTGGTTATGTGATTTTGGAAGCTACTTTTCAATTATCCAAAGGAAATTATGAAGAGAGTATGGAAATCATCAAAAAACGAAAAGAAAAACGAATGAATACACAGCCTTTGGAGTTTCCAAGTGCGGGAAGTGTTTTTCGAAATCCGTTGAACGCGGATCCGAGTGGGAAACTCATTGAAGATATTGGATTAAAAGGAACGAGCATTGGTGGAGCACAAGTTAGTCAAAAACATGCTAATTTTATTATTAATACTGGTAATGCTACTAGTAATGATGTTCGAAATTTGATAGAATTAGTACATGATGAAGTAAAAAAACATTATGGGATTGATTTAGAAATGGAACAAGAATACGTTGGGTGGGACTAGCATGAAAAAAGAACAAAAGAAAAGAAAAAGAAGATTAAAACGCAAAAATATTTTTTTGACCCTTTTCTTTTTGTTCCTTTTTTTTGTTTTTGGATATTATTTTTATACTTTGCCCATTCGAACTATTTTGATTACGGGAACGAAGCATTTATCGGATCAGGAGATTATTGAAGTGGTTGGTATTAAAGAGTATCCTCCTCTTTTTCGGGTTTCCTCTTATAAAATGCGAAAAAAAATCTTGGAACTTTCTTATGTTCAAGATGTCAAAATCAAAAAAGATTTGTTTGGTCGATTAACGATTTCGATTTTGGAAGAAGTTCCTATTTTCTATAATCGGAATAATCATAAGTTGGTTTTTGCCAGTGGCAAAGAAATTGAGTCCCAGACGCTTTATGGGGTACCGGTTTTGACCAATTATGTACCTGATGAAATTTATCAACGGATGAAAGTGGAAATTAATGAGATGAATCAAGATGTGTTAGAAATGATTAGTGAAATTGAGTATCAACCTTGGCGAAGTGATGACGTTATGATTGATGATACTCGTTTCTTTCTTCGCATGAATGATGGAAATGTCATTTATGTCAATTTGATTAACTGGGATAAATTGGATACGTATATGACGATTTATTCTTCACTTGGTACGGCAAAGGGAACGTTACAGCTTGATTCATCACTTGGCAATGGAATTACTTTTACGCCATTTTAGGGGGATTTATGAAAGAAAATTATCATTTAAAAATGAAGGAGATTTTGAAAAACTTGGAGGGGGTTCCGACACTTTTGTTACATACTTGTTGTGCTCCTTGTTCGACGACTGCGATTCAGCGGTTGAGCAATTCTTTTTTCGTGACGGTTTTTTACTATAATCCGAATATTTTTCCTAAAGAAGAATATTTGCACCGGAAAGAAGAACAGATTCGCTTTTTAAAAGAATACCCAAGTAAATATCCAATTGCTTTTTTGGATTGTGATTATGATCCGAATTCGTTTTTCGATATCACAAAAGGTCATGAAGATGATGTGGAGGGTGGACCTCGGTGTCATCTTTGCTATCGCTTGCGAATGGAGAAGACCGCACAAGTTGCCAAAGAACATCATTTCGATTATTTTGCGACTTCTTTAACTGTTAGTCCTTATAAAAATAGTGAAGTGATTAATCAAATTGGAGCGGAATTGGAAAAGAAATATTCGGTTTGTTATCTTTATTCGGATTTTAAAAAAGAAGATGGGTATAAAGAAAGCATTGCTGCTAGTAAGCGTTATCAATTGTATCGTCAAGATTATTGTGGTTGTGTGTATTCGAAAAAAGCTCGGGATTTGGTCAAAAAAGAAGTGTCTTCTAAATAAAAAATTTCCATTGATCGATGGAAATTTTTACTTGGTTTCATAAAAATTTTTCATGTATTCTCGGTATGCTTTTATGGCAAACGTGTCTTCATATCCATAGTAGGGAAGAGACTTGCTTTCTAATATTTCTTGGATGATTTTTTCGGTTAAAAATGGATTTCGAATGAATAAAGGACCGAGTGTGTACGTTCCGAAAAAGTGTTCTTTTTTAATTCCTTCTTCATAAACGTTTGGTTCATATCCTGTTTTTTCATCTAATTTATAAAAGCATGGTTCCTCTACATTTTGCATAATGGTGTAACGATTTTGAAAGCCGATGATTTCTTCTTTTAACATGTCGCTTTTGCCTTTGGTTTCCCCGATGATGCGAAAATCGATTTCTTTGACGTCAAAATTGAGGAAGCCGAGCATTTCTTTTTGTTCTTCTTCTAAAGTAGTGTAAGTTTTTCCAAATAAATCCAAGGCATTTCCGGTGATTAGAAAAAAGGTTCCTTTTTTCCAAGCTTTTTTGATTTCTTTTTTGCGTTTTAATAAATCTTGTCTGGCGATTTCGATGGCTTCTTTGTTTCCACTTCCCATATAGATGATGTCATATTTGGAAAAATCAATGTCCTCTTCGACGGTTAAATTATGAATAATGACTTTGACTTTATTTTGTTCTAGATGACGAAAGAGGGCTTTGACATTGCCACTTTCTCCATAGAGATTTAATAGATCATAGTATAAATGGGCGATTCTAATTGTTTCCATGTTCTTCCTCCATAATTTTATGTAAGATTGCTGTCATATCAAAGCAGACCATTGTGTAGATATTTCCTTTGGTTTTTTTGGTAATGGCAGGAATATCGTTTAAATTTTCTACAATGATACATTTTTCTTTGGGAACATTGGCATAGGATAATCTGGTTAGGACGTCGTATTTAAATCGACCAATGCAAAGAATTTTATCAATTTTTTCGTCATTTAATAATTCAAAGTCTACATCCCATAGCCAACTTAAGTCATTTTCTTGGTATCTTCTAGAAACGTTATCAAATCCTAAAATGACGGTTTTGATTCCTGGCTCTTTGGTAATATATTTTAAGCTTTGGTAGTAACTGAGTGGATTTTCATTTTTGCTTTCTAACATAGTCACTTTTTTTCCGGCTAGAGTGTATTCTTTTCCTCTTTTGGCAGAAAGAGATTTTTGATTGAGCGCTTCTTTGATTTTTTCTCTATCGATGTGAATGGTATCACATAGTGCATACGCAGCAGTAGTTGCATATGCCACATAGAGGATATTTTTGCTTAAATGAATTTCTTCTTTTTGAATGGTCATTGTTTGATTTTCTAAATCGACTTTCTGTGCTTCATAATCTACTTTTCCTCGTTTAAAATCACAATTTCGGCAGTAGTAAGAACCTAGGTGTCCATAGTGATAATAATGATAGATTAACTTTTTATGACAGTTTGGACAGTAGGCATTATCAATGCTTTTGTTTTGTGGGGATTGAAGCGAATCTTTGGTTTTGGCAAGTCCATAAGTAATGATTTTTCCAGGAAATTGGAGTTTGGTCTTTTGAAGCATTGGATCATCGGCATTTAAAATGATGGTTGTTTGGTCATCCACACAATGGATAATGCTATCGTAAACCAAATCGGGCGATCCGTTTCGAGCGGTTTGATCACGCGTAATATTTGTAAGAACCAAATGGGTCATTTTATTTTTTCCAAAGAGATGCAAATGCTTTTCATCGGCTTCTAACAGTAAAACATCGCAAGTCATTTTTCCAAATAGATTGCAATGATTTAAGACGAGGGTGGTAATGGCATTGATGATATTCGAACCGCTTTCATTATACACAACTTTGTAACCAGAGGTTTTGAGGATATGGGCAATTAAAGCGGTGGTACTTCCTTTTCCACTGGAACCCGTTACAACAATGACGTAACGCGGATACTTTACTTTGTCTAAAACACGATTGTTTAGTAAATAGGCAATATAGCCAGGAAGAACACTGGCATTTTTTTTGAAAATATGACAGATTTTGGTCATCGTTTTGGAAATGATTATTTGAACTGCTAACAACATATTTTAATTCACCGGTACCATTATATCATGTATTATCCTCATCCGTAAATTGAAGAAATCGTTCTGCTTTCATTTCTTTGTTCTTCCTCATTATATCTTTTCTTTTCTTAGAAAAAACTTTTTTCGATATTTACGGGCGTTCGACA
This sequence comes from uncultured Bacilli bacterium, assembly GCA_947588935.1. Taxonomy (GTDB): domain Bacteria; phylum Bacillota_I; class Bacilli_A; order RF39; family UBA660; genus MGBC162267. The sequence goes on along the minus strand of CANQAU010000020.1, from coordinate 1,686 downwards.
AAAGTAGGGTAAATACGACATTTGGTTTGTTTACTTCCCACTTATCAACTATTATAATTTTAGTTATAAAAAATAGAGGAGAGTATAGGAATGAATCAAGGAAACATGAAGTTAGAGAAGTTTCAAAACAAAGGTAAAAAGAAACAACGTCAGTTCTTTCTAACCCTTGGTATCGTAGTAATGCTGATAGCAGCCATTTTGATATATCGAACATATGCTATCTATCAAACGGAGAAAGAATATGACGCAATTGAAGGAAGCGTACCTAGTCATATTGATAATTTTGATGTGAAGGTAGCCTTTACTTTAGATGGCGTCATCACCGATGATGCACCAGTCAAATCGAATACGGTTGCTGTCGATAGTATTGTTTGTGATAAGGGAGCGAGTGCCCGTTGGGATTATGACAATTGGAGTTTAATCGTCAAAGATATCCAAAAAATACGGACAAAATGTCGGATTAATTTTGTTACGAAATATTCGGATACCACTTTAAATGGAAATGATCCGGTACTTGGTAAGGGAATGATTCCTGTTAATATTGCCGATAATGGAAGTGTAACCAGAGCCAATACCAAAACAAGTTGGTATAATTATAGTCAACACAAATGGGCAAATGCCGTTATTTTAAAAGATGACAATGCCGACCCCGCTGTAGGAGCAACCATCACAGAAAGTGAAATTGAAAGTTACTTTGTATGGATACCAAAATTTGATTATCAAATTTTCAGTACAACAGATTATCCAACGGGTTCTGCTTCTAGTGTAAAACTTACTGATGTTGCAGCAGGAAAAGCTATTCAAATTCGTTTTAGTACTGATAGTACTGGAAATAATGATAGTGAATGTAAAACACCAAACATCAGTGGAGTATTAGGTAATTGTTCTGTTGGAAAGTGGATGACGCATCCGGCATTTGTAGATGGCTTTGAAGGAAAGAAAGGAATGTGGGTAGGAAAATTCGAACCTAGTCATAGTGCTAGTGCAGGTACGAATGAGACCAATTCCGAAGCCATTCAAATCAAACCTGGTGTTACTTCATGGAGAAGTGTACAAGTAGCAAATGCCTTTTATAGTGTATATAATTATAAAAGAGACTTAGATAGTCATATGATGAAGAACACTGAATGGGGTGCCGCTGCTTATTTAACACAATCCATATATGGAAGATGTACATCTGCTACATCTTGCCAAGAAGTACGAATCAATAACAACTCTAGTTATATTACTGGTTATTCTGCAGTAAATGCTCCAACTTGTGGATACTCTGCAAGTAATGATACATGTAATAAGTATGGAACGGATGCTGCAACTACCCAACCATGGAATAGTACAACTGGTTATTTAGCAAGTACCACCGGAAATATCAGTGGTATCTACGATATGGCCGGAGGTGCTTGGGAGTATGTCATGGGTGTCATGGTTTCAAAAGATGGAAAACTTGTTTCTGGTCGTGAACGAGCAAACAACTATCATAGTAACTTTAATGGAGTGTTTACTTATCCATCTGGAAGTCAAGATGTTTGGACAACTGGTGTTGCTTATCCAGAAGATAGCAAATATTATGATCTTTACAATTATGCTGAGAATGACGAAACTTATGGCCGTATGATCTTAGGTGATGCTACTGGAGAGATGGGTCCATTTGGAAATGCGGTATATGGAACTCAGACAAGACAGATTAGC
>CANQAU010000019.1 GCA_947588935.1 uncultured Bacilli bacterium | reverse complement strand
TGCCACCTTACTTTACTTAGGTACTCTCTTATGGATAACGCCCATCTTACGTTTTTCTATTAACAAAAGGTTGTTCTTTCAAAATATTTCAAACAGATGTATTGCACCAACCAACATCCTCTCTATAGATGAAATATTCCTACTTTTTCCTTTCTAGAAACTAAGTTTATTGTACTCGTTTTTTAAATTAACGTCAAATAGATTTCAACATTTTACGAAGATTTACGTGATTTTTCAATAAAATGAATGGCATCTTGCACCGTTTTGGTAAAAGGAGTGGAAACTTCAATCCAAGAAACCGGTAGTTGATGAGAAAACCACGTATATTGTCGTTTGACATAATGTCGAGTATTTTTCATTGCCATTTCACAGCACGCTTCCAAAGAGGCTTTATTTTGAAAATATGGCCAAAATTCTTTATATCCAATGGCCGTTTGTAAAGCTTTGGACTTTGGAAAATAAGCAAGGAGTTTTTTGTTTTCTTCAAGTAATCCAGGAACCATTTTTAAAAAACGTTCATCCGTCAACCGGTATAGTTTCTCTCGGTCCATAAATAGACCTAAGAACAAGACATCTTCATAGAGTAAAGAAGACGTCATCGGCATTTCACAACCATTTTCTAACTTTTGCAAAACACGTTCCGCCCGACGCCGATTTTTCATATCATAAGAAACCTCTACATGAAAACGGGCAATTTTTTCGTTAATTTGTTCAAGCGAATAAGCAGAATAATCTTTCTTTTCTTCAAATGGAAACGAATAATCATACAAAGCAGCTTTCAAATAAAGTCCGGTTCCTCCAACAAAAATAGGAACATGTCCGCGACTTTGAATTTCTTTGATTTTTTCCCGAGCATCCCGCTGATAATCATAAACCGTATAATTTCGAGTACAATCACAAATCGAGAATAAATGGTGCGAAATTCCCTCCATTTCTTCTTCCGTAACTTTCGCCGTCCCAATATCCATTCCTTTATAAACTTGCATGGCATCGGCATTGATAATTTCTCCATGATAACGTTTTGCCAATGCAATACTTAATTTCGTCTTCCCAACGCCAGTTGGTCCAACAATGGCAAGTATCATAAAATGCACATCCTTTTCTTTTAATTCATCGCCCGTTTAAACATCCGTTCCAAATCATAGATGGAAAAGGTAATAATCGTCGGTCTTCCATGCGGACAATTATAAGGGTTATCACAAGCACACAACTCATTTAACAACTCTTCTTGAGCTTCATGAGAAATATGCATATTGGCTTTAATACTCATCTTACAAGCAAGCGTAATAGCAATGCTTTCATTAAATTTGACACGATCAAAACCAGATAAGCCACCAATAATTAAGTCGAGAATACGCCGAATACTTTCCTCTTCATGACCTTCAAGTAACCAAGTCGGATGTCCCTTAAAAACATACGTATTAATGCCAAACTCAGAAAAATCAAATCCCATTTCCCGCAAAATGTCCTCCGATTCTTTTACCTTTAAAAAGTCACCATGTGACATTTCAATCGTCATTGGAATTAACAAAGAAGTCGTATGAACCGATTTTTCAGATAAAGCCCGCATGTTTCTTTCATAATTCACCCGCTCCTGCGCCGCATGCTGATCAATCAAATAAACCCCATCTTCATTCTCAGCAATAATATAAGTGCCATGTGCCACTCCAACCGGATACAATTTTAATTTTTTCATCTCAGGATTGACAACCACCCTTTTTTCTTCTTCCGAAAAATCAAAGGTCGTTTGTACTTCCACCGGTTTTATATTCATTTCTTCTTCCGCAATTACACTTTCCAAAACTTCATTTTTAACGGGATTGGTATTCCGCATTCGCAAAACCGCATCCGGAATTAATAATGTTTGATATAAAGCATCTTTTATGGTAGAAACAAGCATTTCATATAAAACGCTCATCTTATTGATTTTAATATCCTGCTTCGTTGGATGAACATTGACATCAATCAGCGTCGGATCTGTTTCAATTTTTAAAACGACAATCGGATATTTAATATCAGGCTTGTAAGTATAATAAGCATCATTAATCGCTCGATAAATATCTTGATTACGAATCACCCGACCATTGACAATCACCGTCATATGATTGCGGTTCGACTTCAAAATCTCCGGTTTACAAACATATCCAAATAAATCAAAATCATCATTGCTCGCCCGCACTTCAATCATTTTGGAAGAAACACTTCCTCCATAAATCTCATGAATTGCTTTGAGTAAATTGCCGCTTCCCGAAGTTGATACCAATAATCGATCGTCATTTGTAAGCGAAAAACTAATGGCTGGATGAGCAAGGGCAAACTTTTCAAGAAACGAAACACAATTTGCCAATTCCGATTGCTCACTTTTTAAATATTTCAACCGAGCCGGCGTATTATAAAATAAATCTTGAATGGTAATAATCGTTCCTTTTCGTGCCTCGGCAGCTTCACAGCACACAAGTTTTCCCCCATTCATCTCAATATAGGTTCCTACTTCTCCCGTCGAAGTTTTTAAAAACACTTTCGATACACTTGCAATCGAAGGAAGTGCCTCTCCTCGAAACCCTAAAGTATCAATAAAATACAAATCATCTTCTTGATACAATTTACTCGTTGCATGCCGCTGAAAAGCCAAAAGAGCATCCTCTTTGTCCATTCCACTTCCATCATCGATGACACTCACTTCTTTAATGCCACCTTCTTTTAAATGAACCGAAATGACCTTCGAAGAAGCATCGACGCTATTTTCAACCAACTCTTTGACAATCGAAGCACACTTTTCAACCACTTCCCCAGCAGCAATTTTATTAGCTAAATTTTCACTCATCACCCGAATTTTACTCATGTATTTCCCCCACTTTCCATAAGTATTCTCTTTCTTGATAATCTTTTCCATGAATGCTAATTTCTTCCGTCGTCACATAAGTACCCCCTAATTTTTCAAAAAACGCGGTGGACGCTAATCCCTCTAATACCCAAGAAGAGAAAATGACAACTCCCTGTTCTTGAAAAGTTTGATCGATAAGGCAAAACAGTTTTGTTCCATATCCCTTTCTTTGATAAGCAGGCAAAAGATATAAAGCATCAACCACACCAACAGCATCGACAATGCTAAAAATACAAATGCCCACCAAACTCCAATCATCAAAAAGTCCATAGTAAAAATAAGAAGAATCTTGCTTCATTTTTTCTTTAATATGGAGAATGCGATCAGGAATTTTCTGACGTCGAACTTCAAACACTTCTTTCGGATAAAAAGCTCGATACGTTTCTTCAAAACAAAATAGATGAAGATTGGCAAAAGCCTCTACTTCTTGATCAGTAATCTTGCGAATCGTTATCATACATACCTCCAAAGAATGCATCTCTCACTTCATAAGGAATCGAACTGGAAAGAAAAATGTCTCCCTTCTCTTTAAAATAGAAAAATCCGATACCTGGAAATACCAAATCTTGTTTGCCAGTGAGCGAGACGCATTCCAAAGCACAAGCAGGTTTTTCATAAAAAACGTAACCAATTTGGGAATTTCCACTACGGTATGGTTGCGAAGCGGCATCGTCACCGGCTTGATCCGTTTTTTAGAATTGGATTTCATCAAAACTTCAGAAAGACCATTTGCAAACGTTAATCCAGGCGCATCCCAAATCGTTAGTGTTGGAAAAACATGTTGGCAAAATTCTTGCGTAGTATTGGGCATTTCACTCACCAAAGCCAAATCACTTTGATGCTCACTTACCGAAACCCAATTTAAAAATTGACTCTTGCCCGCATTGGTCATCCCAAATAAGAAAACCTCTTTTTGTTTTTTCATATGTTCAAGAAGACGAGCATAAGAACGTTCTGGCCGATATTGAATAAAGAAAATATCACCAGAAAGAGAATAAATTTTTTGCAAATGTTTTTTGAAACGAACCAGTTCCAATCGTCCAGGAAGCAAATCCGTTTTTGTAAAAACCAAATACTTTTCCGAAGTGATTTGATCAAACCAAGCAAGTGCTTCTTGTGAAATTCCAAAAAGATCGACAAAAAAATAAACCGGTTTTTGATCATGATTCACTCGCTCAATTAACTCATCATTCCGATAAGAAAGAGCATCATACCGCATTTCATGATAATGTTTTAAACGAAAACATCGCTCACAATAAAGAGCCGTTTGATATTTACTTTCCGGGACATATCCTTTTTGGGTAGCATCTTGACATTGTAAAAACAGACCACACCCCTGACAAACTCTACTCATAATACTGTCCCCTTTCAAACAATCCTCTTTTCTTCAAAATTTTCAAAATGTGTTTTTCAAGCACGCGATAAAATGAAGAAGACAAAATATCTTTCGTACCAATTGGATTAACCAAAATGCTTGTAAATCCCATTTGATTGGCACCCAAAATATCCGTAATCAAGGCATCCCCAATACAAGCCACTTCATGAACTTGAAAATGATACAATTCCAAAATCCGTTGATATTTCTTTTTCCAGGGCTTTCCACTTTTAAAAGCGGCATCGACATTCAATTTTTCTTTAAACGGTTCCACTCTTCCTTTTTTCGCATTCGAAAGCAGAATAATTTTAAATTTTAAAGTTTCTAAATAAGCAAATAAATCCTTTAAGTCTTTATCTGGCACCGGCATCGATTCAGGCGCAACGGTATTATTCAAATCAAAAATCAGACACCGAATGCCTTTCTCTTTTAACTTTTTATAATCGATCGTATAAATACTTTTTTGATATATATCCGGAACAAAATGATCCATAAATCCCTCACCACTAGTCCAAAACCATTATATCATAGGAACCACCAAGAAAAAAGAAACCATCTTCTTTTTTTGATCAAATTCACATAAGATGAAATAAGGAAGTGAAACATGTTTTTATTAAATTTGCTAAAAAGTCTTTTCTTTTTTACTGGTTCTTATTCCAATAACGTTTTTCCTGAACCCTTATCCATCGAAGAAGAACAAAAATACATTCAACGAATGCTTGCAAAGGATGAAGAAGCAAGAAATAAATTGATTGAACACAATTTACGACTCGTCGCCCATATTGTTAAAAAATTTGATCCCAAAGAAAAGGATATGGATGATTTAATCAGTATTGGCACCATTGGACTCATTAAAGGCATCGACTCTTACAAAGACGATAAAAAAACGCGAATAACCACCTATGTCGCACGTTGCATCGAAAATGAAATTCTCATGTACTTTCGCGGCAATAAAAAAAACAATGGACTCGTCAGTCTAAACGATTCCATTGGATATGATAAAGATGGAAATGAAATCAATCTGATTGATATGATTAAAGATAATGCGCTCGACATTCCAGATAAATTGCATACCAAAAACAACATTGAATTATTAAAAAGATATATTCAAAAACTAACAAACCGTGAAAAAGAAATCATCAAAAAAAGATATGGTCTAGAGAAAGAAAAAGAAAAAACCCAAAAAGAAATCGCCAGTGAACTGGGCATTTCTCGTAGTTATGTCTCCCGAATTGAAAAAAGAGCCCTCACCAAAATACTAAAAGAATTTATCAAAAGTAAAAACGATGAACTATAAAAAAAGACTTTAATAGTCTTCAGAGATATCATCAATATTTTCAATTTCTTGTTCCATAGCAGAACGAAATTTTCTTTTAAATACAATAATGCGTCGTTTTAAATCTTCTGCTTCTTGCTCTAACTTGGTCGAACGCAATAAAGCTTCATTCACAATTCGAGAAGCATTTCTTTTTGCATCATCCAAAATGCTTTTAGATTCATCTCGAGCCACTTTCTTAATTTGATTAGAAGCATCACTGGCAACTAATAAAGCACGATTTAAAGTCGTTTCCATATTTTGATATTGGATAATTTTTTGTTTTAAGTTTTCAATCTCTTGATCCCGTTCTTTTAATTGATTTAACATTTTTTCATACTCAACGGTAACATCGCGAACAAAAGAATTGACTTCATTTTTATTATACCCATGAAAACTAGAACCAAACTTTTTCATGCCTCACCTACTTTTTAAAGACGATCTTCTCTACCAATCAATTTCGTCTTCTGTTTCTTTTTGTTTATCAGCATCTTCACTGATTTTTCCCTGAATATTGACATTTTTTGGAGTACAAAGATAAATTCCTACTCCAATTTTTTGCATTTTTCCACCAATGGAATAAACACATCCCGAAAGGAAATCAATAATGCGTTTTGCTTGATCACTGGTCACCCGTTTTAAATTGACCACCACACTATTTCGATTTTTCAAGTGATCGGCAATTTGTTGTGATTCAGAATAAGCACGTGGTTCCATCAGAATCATTTTATTACCCGTTTTATCTGCTTCTTTTAAAGCTTCATCTTCACTAACAGCATAATATTCATCTTCCGTACCGATTAGTGTATCGTCATCATCATCTGCAAAAATCTTTTTTAATTTACTAAGTCCCATACGTTTTTATCCTCTCCTACAATAATCTACTACTAATTGTAACAAATTGCCAATCGTTTTTCAATTCTTTTAAGAAAGAAAATTTCATTTCTCTAACAAGATCGTCGTCGGTCCAACATTCACTAAAGAAACGTCCATGTGTTGACCAAAAAAGCCCGTTTGAACCGGAACGTATTTTTGTAATTCTTCATTAAACCGATCGTATAACACCGATGCTTCTTCTCCGGGTAACGCCGCCATATAACTCGGACGATTACCTTTGGAAGTATCGGCATATAACGTAAATTGACTAATCGATAAAATGCCTCCTTGAACCTGTAACAAACTCTCATTCATAATGCCTTGTTCATCTTCAAAAATTCGCAAATGAACAATTTTCTTTGCCATTTCTTGAATGGTTTTCTCTCCATCTCCTTTTGTAAAACCAACCAACAACAAGAGTCCTTTGGAAATCTCTCGGCACTCTTTCTGACAAGTCACACGAGCACTCTGACATTTTTGAACCACAACACGCATTATTTTCTTCGAACTCCTTTCACAAATTTCAAGTTTTGAAGAGCCGTAAACAAGCTCTCTAGCTCATTTAAATTTCGAACGCGCACGGTCATATCAAAGAAGAAAGAAGAATCATTTTCCTTGGTTCGAACAGAATCAATAAAGATATTTTTCTCGGTCGCTTTCGCAATCAAATCCGATAAATAATTTTTCGAAGTAATCGTTTCCACCACAATATCCGTAAAATACATCTGATCATTTTCCGCATTCCAAGAAACGGAAAGAAATCGATCATTCTTATTTTTTACATTGACACAATCACTTCGGTGAACACTAACTCCTTCCCCTTTCGTGACATATCCTAAAATTTCATCCCCATATACCGGTTTACAACATTTCGCCAAATTCACTAAGATATCCCCAGAACCGGCTACAATAATTTCATTTTTAAAATTCTCACGTGTCTTCTGTTCAAAACGACCAATCTTTTCAATTAAAATATCTTCTACGTCTTTCTCATCTTCCAACAAAATTCCCAAAATCGAAAGCGCAGTATACCGTAAAGATCCAATGGCCAAATAAACCTCCGACATATCCTTACACTTGAGGGTTTGACAGATTTTCTTCACATTTTCGGCACTTAACACAGCATCAAAAGACAGTTTCTTCTTGCGAATTTCTTTTTCAAAAATTTCTTTTCCTTTTGCAATATAAAAATCACGATCTTGCTTACTAAAATAAGCCTTGATTTTATTTCGCGCATGACCCGTTTGAACAAAGTTTAACCACTCTTTACTCGGAGTACTACTATTGCTCGTTTTCACCCGAACAATATCATCATCATGAAGCTCATAATTCAAAGGAACAATTGCATCATTGACACTGGCTCCCACCAAATGATCGCCGATATCCGAATGAATCCGGTACGCAAAATCGACCGGCGTCGATCCCTTTGGAAGTTCAACCACATCACCTTTCGGTGTAAAGACATAAATAAAATCATTTAATAAATCTTGTTTGACATAATTGGCAAATTCCGTATCACTTTCCTCAGCTCCTGCAGAAATGGCATTGCGAAATACTTCTAACTTCTGTTCCATAAGATTGTGAATCTTATGAGCACCTTGTTCTTTATAAGACCAATGAGAAGCGATCCCTTTTTCAGCAATCTCATCCATTTCTTGAGTCCGAATTTGTACCTCAAATCGGTGCCCATCAATCCCAAAAATACCCGTATGTAAACTTTGATACATATTTTCTTTTGGCATTGCAATATAATCTTTAAATCTTCCTGGAATCGGCCGATACTTCGCATGAATGAGTCCCAAAATCGTATAGCAGTCACTTACCTGATCGGTAATAATGCGCATGGCTAAAATATCGTAGATATTACTCCAGTTCTTTCCACTATTTAATTTATGATAAATGCTATAAACACTTTTTACTCGACTTTTCATATGAAAATGGATTCCATTTTCAATCAAGATATTGCGAATTGAATCTTGCATTTCATTTAAAACATCTTTTAATTCCTCATACGTAGCATTCAACCGATTTAAAATATCTTGATAAACTTCTGGTTTCAAATACCGTAACGATAAATCCTCTAATTCACTATAGATGGAATTCATCCCAAGTCTTCGCGCAATTGGTACCAAAACACTCATCGTCTCTTGTGCTTTTTGAATTTGCTTTTCGCGCGGTAAAGCATCCGCCGTTCGTAAATTATGAATGCGATCTGCCAGTTTCAAAAACAAAACCCGCACATCCTCCGCCAGTCCAACCAACACTTTCCGTAAATAAATGGCACTCGATTCCGATTGATCTGCCAGTTCTAAACGATTCATTTTGCTAACTGAATCGACAATCGAAGCAATCTCTTCACCAAACGTCGTTGTAAGTTCTTCTTTGCTCACCCCACAACGATTCATCACTTCGTGAATGAGTGCTGCTTCAATCGTGGCCACATCGACATTTAAATCGGTCAAAATAAAAGCAACCGTTAAAGGATGTACCATATAATCATCCCCATTGCGTCGCACTTGACCAGCATGTTTTTCCACTGCATAGGAATAGGCAGACAAAATGCGTTGTTTCTCACTTTGGGAAATGGAGCCCATCCGTTTCAGAATATCCTCAATCGTAATAACTTCTTTCATGTTAATCCTCATTTCTGTCATAATAAATTTTGCCGATAATGCCTTCATCAAGTCCTTGGACAAAACGTTTGGCATCCTGTAGTGTTCCAACCACAGATAAATAGTGGGTTGGAATGGCTAAATGCGGATGAATCAAATTAGCGAGCGCACAAGCCTCCGTAGCATTCATCGTATACGTTCCACCAACAGGTAAAAACACCACATCTGCCCGAATCTTTTTTGCTTCTTGCGTAACATCCGTATCGCCCGCAATATAATAAATCACCTGATCAAAAGAAATAACATATCCCATCCAATTCTTTTCTTTTAAATGATAAGAACTTTTTGTATTGTAAGCAGGAACCGTCTGAAAAGTCATGGAAGCAAAATGATATTTTTCAAAAGGTTTGACAACTTGAATATGTTCTTCTAAAACACCAAAATCCAATATTTCTTCATAAATTTCTTTCGGAATAATGTAATTCGTATCTTCTTTGCGGACTTTTAAAATGTCCATCAAAGAAAAATGATCCCAATGGGGATGAGTAATAAAAATAAAATCCGCATCGTGCATTTCTTTCGGAATGTGAAAAGGATCGATATAAATCGTCACACTTCCGCGTAAACAAATGGAATTCTGAGCAAAAACAGTAATCGGCTCCATCAAAAATTCTCACTTTCTTTTCTTACTTTTCGAACGTAGTCATCAATTTCCTCATTCGCAGTATTTAAAATATCATCAACCATATCAAAGAGAGTCAAATGGCTTTTTCTGGCCCACACCACATCTTTAAAATAATTCCAAATGTCTGGAATATGGATATAGATCATATGATTTTGATGTAATTCTTGTTCCTTACTTTTTAAAGCAGGAAGTAATCGCATATATAACTCCTCTAAAGAAGAAAAAGTTTCATCCATTCTTTCCAACTCCCATAAATAACGTTACCTTTGCATACATTTATTATATATCAAATGAAAGAGGAAGAAAAGAAAAACCATGAAAGAAAACAAATTTATAACCACGACACTCATTTTAATTTTAGGAGGAGCCATCACCCGATTTCTCGGTTTTATTATTAAAATTCTCTACACGCGCATGATTGGCAGTGAAGGAATCTCCCTTTTATCATTAGTCACTCCAACCTATTCGCTTTTAATCACCATCGCCTCGTTAAGTCTTCCCTTATCCATCAGTAAACTCATCGCCGAACGAAAAATAAACAGTTTAAAAATATTGAGTTCGGCCACGTTTCTCATTCTCTTACTCGATCTCTTTTTAATCATGACCATGCTAGTCGTAAATAAACCCATTGCATATGTATTACTAAAAAACAAAGATACGTACTACCTACTCATGGCCATGACCCTAACGCTTCCATTTATCAGTATTTCCTCAATTTTAAAAGGATATTTTTTTGGAAAACAAAACATGATTCCCAATACCATCTCCAACATTTGCGAACAAATTTTAAAAATTATTTTAATTTTATTTTTTCTGCCACCCCTCATCCAAAAATCATTTTTACTGGCACTCATCGTCTTAATTCTTTTCAATATTGCTACCGAACTATTAAGCATTCTCATCTTTTTATGCTTTGCACCGAAAAAATTCACCATTCACAAAAAAGATCTTTTGCCAAGAAAAGATGCCATCAAAGAAATTGTTTCCATCTCCTTACCGACCGTCTCCAGTCGTTTAATCGGCAACATTGGTTTCTTCTTAGAACCCATTGTCATTACCAACATCTCTCTATGGATGGGATTATCCAAAGACTTTATCACACAAGAATATGGCGCTTATAATGCGTATTCCATTGCCCTTTTAACCATGCCTAGTTTCTTCATTGGTGCCATCTGTCAAGCCCTCGTTCCCGAAATCAGTAAATATCTCGGTCAAAAAAATAAGAAAATGATCAAACGTCGTTTTTGGACTTCTATGCTCTTTTGTTTTACGATTGGACTAACTGCTTCTCTCATCATTTTCTTCTATCGGCAAAGCTTACTTCAAACCATCTATCAAACAAATCTCGGCAGCAACTATATCCAAATATTAGCACCCATCTTTGTTTTATTCTACTTAGAAGCGCCTTTAATTAGCACATTACAAGCCTTAGGTTTTGCCAAAACCACCATGAAAGTCACCTTATGGGGTGAAGTAATCAAACTAGGTTTTCTAACCCTTTTCTGTTTTTGGAAAATGGGTATTTACAGTCTAGTCTATGCGGAAATCATCAACATTTTCTTTGTCGTAATCCTCAACATAAAAAAAATAAAAGAAGTTCTCTTTTCTTAATTTTGTCCAGAGATTTCCACAGTTCCAACAACTTCCGTTGGCATTTCATCCACGACTTCTTCTTCCTGTTTTTGATAGATTTCAAATACCACCCGACGATTTTTTATCGTCTGATAAGCTACATCTGCCACAGTCACCAGGTAGTTTTCTTCTTCTTTTTCACTACGCGTATACGCATAATACTGTAGATTACGATCTTCCTTCATCTCAACAGGAACAACCGTTAATTTCTTCAAAATCTCGGATAACGTAATGTACTTGGCATTCAAAACCATTTGTAAAGGCGCCTTCGTGCTACCATATCGAACAAACACATTGGAAATGCACACACCCTCATAAACCGTATCCTGATCCGTAAAAAGCGAAAGAATTTCATTTTCACAATTTTCTTTCTTTTCAATCACTAAGTGAAATTCCTGATAATCTTTAATATAACGTAACCGTTCAAAAACTTGAATTTGTAAAAGATGATTCCCTAAAAAATAAACGCAAAGAAAAAGGAGAAGAATGCCCAAAAAAAAGAAAAAACATAACCGAAAAAAAGTTTTAAAAGGATGTTTCATCAGATTCGGATACTCCTTTCACATTGCCTTCATTATATCATTAAGAAAAAAAGAAAAAAAGAGAAAAAAGAAAAAAGCCATCTAAGATGGTTTTAAAACGACATAAATTTTCTTTCCTTTATAAAAAGCATAAAAAACATCTCGAATTTGCAAATGAGACTTCTCTAACTCCTTCATGAGCCAATACTTATTTTTTTGAATATGCTCTAGTGCCGATTTTTGAATCTCACCATCCAAAATCAAAGGCATCGGATAATGGCTTTTCCCTTTCCAAAAATTGTAAGGAAAAATGGATAATTTTCCATTCGGTTCCAAAAAAGCATACTCGACATCTTCAATACTTTTAATCTCCTTCTGCCGCAAACTGAGAAGTAAATCATCCATCGAATATCGCTGACGAACCATTTCGTGATAATTCACTCGCCCAGAACAAATAATCAAGGAAGGTTTTCCGCCAAAAAAAGTTCGGAACGTTCGAGATTTAATACTTAAAAATGCCAAGAATAACTCCAAAACAACCAATAAAAGAAGAGGAACGATGGTCATCCACATCGAATCATCAAGATTTTCAATACTAATCGCCACCAACTCAGCAATCAAAATGGATACAATCAAATCGATAATGCCCAACTGACCAATTTCTCGCTTTCCCATAATGCGATAAAGAAAAACAATAAAAAAATAAAAAAACGTCGTCCGAAGAACCACTCGCAATAACTCGTTCACATAATCACCCATCTCTATTATGTTCCAAAGAATACTTTTTTAAACAAAACATAAAATGGAAGAAAGGAGATTTTATGAAACAAATCAAATTTTATGGAAAACGAATACTGTTCTTTTTCCTAGTAAGTATAATCGTGACATTATTATTAAGTATCTTGGAATATTTCAAACTATTCCATCCCAAAACCATTACCATTCTACTAAAACTCATAGAAGTCATCTTATTTTTCTTACTCGGAATCGATAGCGGAAAACATACCAAGAAAAAAGGATACATCGCCGGAATAAAAATGGGTGGATTCTTATTAATTTTCAGGTTCATCGGATCGATCATTTTCAAAAAGATATCCTTTTCCTTCTTCCGTCTTAGTTATGGTTTTCTTCTTCTCATGAGTAGTATCGCCGGAGCCATGCTCGGAATCAATAAAAAAAAGGAATAAAGTTATTCCTTAAAATGCGCATGATAATCTTCATACACAATCACCAGCGATAAATCAAAATACGTCTTCGTCTTAGGATTGACAATCAAAGAATCATAATACCCTTTTTCCTGCAAAGTTTGTAAAGTGATTTCCTTATCCTTACAAACCCCATCATAATAACAATTTTCAGCTTGTTCCAAGATTTGTTTGGTTGCCACCTTCCACATTCTTTCCTGCCTAGTATGCAAAACTTCAGAAAGTGTAGGAATAAAAGTCAAAAGACAAATGGCAATCAGTGTTAAACAAAGGACAATTTTATTTCGATTCATATTTATCACCATAATAATTTTTCACAAATTCATCGCGAAAGGATAATAACGTATCATCTTGAATATGGGCTCGGATCTCTTCCATCAAATGAACTAAAAAACGAATGTTGTGGATCGATAAAAGCCGAGCACCAAACGTTTCAGAAGAAGTAATCAAATGTCGAATATATGCTTTCGTATAATGCTTACACGCATAACAATCACAAGTAGCATCAATCGGCGTAAAATCCGCTTGATATTTTCGATTTTTTAAATTGATTTTTCCAAACTTGCTCATCGCATGACCATGTCTAGCAAGCCTAGTTGGACTCACACAATCAAATAAATCAATTCCCCGAATAACCCCCTCAATCAAATCAATCGGTTCCCCAATTCCCATCAAATAACGAAGTTTATCCTCCGGTAAATAAGGAATCGAATAATCAATCGCCTGATACATTTCTTCCTTACTTTCATGATCGTTGGCAACGCCTCCAATACTATATCCATCAAAGTCCATCTCCACGGTCTTTTGAGCACTAAGTGCTCGTAAATCTGGATACGCACCACCCTGCACAATCCCAAAGAGCATCTGATTCGGATTTTGATGAACAGCTTTTCCACGTTGTGCCCATCGAAGTGTCCGCAAAACGCTCTTTTTTAAATAGTCGTATCCCGCTTTGGCAGGAGGACACTCATCAAAACTCATGGCAATATCACTATCCAATTTGTTTTGAATTTGAATCGATAACTCCGGAGTCAAAAAAAGGCTTTTTCCATCAATATGACTTTTAAAATGAACGCCTTCTTCCGTAATATCTTTCTTTTTGTTTTTAGCTAAAGAAAAAACTTGGTATCCACCGGAATCGGTTAAAATGGGGCCATCATAATTCATAAACGAATGTAAACCACCCGCTAAAGAAACAATATCCTCTCCAGGCCGAAGCCATAAATGATACGTATTAGCCAAAATAATTCCGGCATGCAAATCTTTAATTTCTTCCGGACTCAATGTCTTCACCGTCGCTTGCGTTCCAACCGGCATAAACATCGGAGTCTCATATTCTTTTCCTTGATAAGTAAGTACACCCAAACGAGCTTTCGAGTGCTTCTCCACTTTTTGTAATGTAAACTGTAGTTTCATAAAAACACCACTTAACGACGTAAATAAGCAGCCATTGATGCCACATCATCCATCATAAACTCTTTACTTTCCTTTTCTTTCATGGACTTAATCACCACTTTTTTTTGATTTATCTCATCCATTCCCACAATCATCACATAAGGAATGCCCATTCGATCCACCATATTTAAAATTTTATTTAACTTCCGATGGGTCATCTGAATATCTAAACGAACATTTTCTTTTCGAAGCTGATAAGCAAGTCGAAGACATTCTTTCTCTGTCGATAATGGAATCATATATAAATCTAAAAAACTCATTTGCTTTTCTTGTTCCATTTCTTTTAATACTTCGCAAATTGCATCCAAACCAAAACTGCAACCTACGGCTGGATATTCATTTCCATCATGAAGAAAATTGGTGATAATTTGATTATATCTTCCACCACCACCAATCGCGGAAGTCATATGTCCACGCGTTGCAAAAACTTCAAAAACCGTTCCAGTGTAAATCGTAAGTCCTCTTGCCAGTGTCAAATCAATACTCGTTTTCTCTTCAATACCCATCTCTTTTAAAGCATCCCGAACTTCGAGAAGTTCCTCAATTCCCTGTTGAAGAAGTTCATTTCCGTCC
Source organism: uncultured Bacilli bacterium (assembly GCA_947588935.1). Classification (GTDB taxonomy): domain Bacteria; phylum Bacillota_I; class Bacilli_A; order RF39; family UBA660; genus MGBC162267. Next base: position 4,802 of record CANQAU010000019.1, on the reverse strand, counting down.
GCTTTCATTTCCAAAATTTCTTCAAAAGATTTGGAAAAAATCACATACAAAGCATCAATCTGTTCATCCGTAAGACCAATGCTAAGAAATTCATCGACGATTTCTTTTTTACTTTTTTTCTTGATTTTATCAATAATCAAAATCGTATCCGTAATCTGTGCATCCAAAATGCCACAAGCCTTCAAAAGCCCACTCATGAGTTTTCGATTGTTATAAGAAACACAAAAAGGAATCTGAAGTTCATCAAACGCCGTCACATACAAACTAATTAATTCTGCATCGGCAAGAAAAGAAGAAACGCCCACCACATCGACATCACATTGCGTAAATTCTCGATTTCTTCCAACTTTCACTGGTCCATCGCGAAAAACTTTTCCAATTTCATAACGTTTAAATGGCAAGGATAAATCTTTGCTCATCGCAATAAATTTTGCAAATGGCACGGTTAAATCATAGCGAAGAGCCAGTTCGCGTTTTCCTTGATCCGATAACTGATACACTTCTTTTAAAATCTCTGCTCCCCCACTATATTTACTTGCTAAAACATCATAATAACAAATCGTTGGGGTTTCAATGGGTTGATAGCCATAACGCTCAAAAACATTTTTTAAAGTATCCACCACATAATTTCGCAAAAGTTGTTCTTTCGGGCCATAATCAAACGTCCCTTTCACATTTTTTAATGAAATTTCATTCATAAAAATTCTCCCTCCCAAAAAGTAGGCATTCACTATTAAAATTATAACGAATTTTCTAATAAAATCAACGTTTACTTACTTTTTCCCTTATGTTCAATTTTCGACCAAGTAACATCCGGATGAAGAATAACTTGGATGACAACGAGCACATACGTCATCAAAAAAAGAGGATGATACCATAAACAGCCAAAGAAAATGCGCGGTTGAAGTTGCAAGCGATCATTTTCATAATGAAGTAAAAAATAAGTCAAACAAAACAAGACAAAATACACAATGAAAAACAAAGACAAAGCATAAAAAAGATAAATCGTTGGATGTTGAAAGAGCAAAATGCAAAAAAGACTCACCAAAAACAAAACGAGAATCGGTAAAACGAAAAAGATGACTGCCAAAATGGAAAGCATCATACTCAAAATCGAACCCGGATTACAAGAGGTCGGAAGTTTTTTCACAAATTTTGGAAAATAGTGACAGTAATTATCAAAGAAACCTTTCAACCAACGCTTTCTTTGTACAACCGTCTGCGAAAATGTCACCGGTTGTTCATCATAAAAGATAGCATTCGGATTATAATGCGTCGACATTCCTTGTAACGTTGCTTCAAAACTTAACTCCACATCTTCGGTAAGCGAATGAAACGGATAACATTCCCACTGATCAATATACGAGCCATGAATGTAAAAACCCGTTCCAGAAAGCATGACATTCTTCCCAAAACGATTGCCGGGATGATTCATCCATTCATTAATAAACGTATAAATAAGACCCGAACTAGCGGCAAGGATCGTGTCATTGCCATTAATGAGATTACGGTATCCCGTACTAATGGCATAACCTTGCAAATAATCTTTCTCCATTTCTTGAATAAAATTGGGATCTAACACATTATCCGCATCAAAAATAAAATAAGCATCGTAATGAAGATGATGTTCTTTGAAATACGTAATGGCTTCATCTAACGCATATCCCTTGCGTTGTAACTCCAAATGCTGACGATAAATCACACTGGCATGATACTTTTTACAAATCAAAACCGTCGGATCATCTTTTCTTTCCACAATCACATAAACATCTTTCATAGCCACTTTCCGCTTCTGCGTGCGAATGCTTTCTAATAAAGAAGAAATCACACAAGATTCATCTCTTGCCGGAATCAAGATAGCAAAATGAGGATGCGATGAAACTTTTTCGGGCACAAACTGATTTTTTCTTCGATAGACAAAGACCAAAAAAGCACAAAAAAAGCTCAGAAAAAAACAAACCAAAAAAAACCAAATCATGAAGATACCTCGATGACTTTCATATTGGTATAATATTTCTTTAAAACCTCATCCGGATAATACTCATCGAAAAATTCACCGACAAACCCAATCGGTTCCATTCCTTTATGACGACACATCTGCCGAATCAAGGCTCCCCAAGAAATGGTACAATCCAAAAATAAAAGAACACTACAAATCACCGTAAAATACGTAACAAATTTTTTGGGAAAAGAATCAATTAATTTTGAAACCGAAGGAAACACCATCCGTGCAAAAACAAGTGCCAAAATACCCCAGACAATCATAAAAGGAATCGTCGTCCGCCCTTGAATATTCAAAAATTCATCCGAATAATCCCAAGAAACCGTTCCCAAAAAAGTCTCTTGTAAAAAACTGATAAGATACTCAAAACCTCCACCAATAAGAGCACCGCGAAAAAAATAAGAAAAATTACTTCGCTTTTTATACATCAACAACACCGCAAACAAAACTGCTCCTGCTCCATATACTGGACTAATCGGTCCATAAATAACTCCTCTTCGAAGTTGCCACACCAATTCATGATGAAAATGATAATGAACGAAAACATTTAAAATTTGCTCATAATAAGCACCAAAAATAGAGCCAAGTAAAAAAAGCCAAAACAACTTTGTATAACCAATTTTTCTTTTTTCTTGTGTCTTTTGCATACCAAATACATCTCTATTCTAGAGATATCATATCATAAAAAAAACAAAAGAAAAAGGAGACATTGAAATTTAAAAATTCAATCTCTCCGTAATATAAGGAACCACCGCATCCAAATCGAGGGTAATTTGTTCCATCGTATCACGATCACGAAGGGTCACCGTATGATTTTGTAAAGTATTATCATCGACCGTTAAACAAAATGGCGTACCAATCGCATCACTTCGCCGATAACGTTTCCCAATACTTCCCGAATCATCATAAGAAACCATAAAATGTTTCGATAAAGTTGCATACAAATCTCTCGCCGCTTCACGATGAACTTTTTTAACAAGAGGCAAAATCGTCGCCTTATAAGGAGCTAAAAAAGGATGTAAACGCAAGACAACGCGCTCTTCATCATCGAGTTGTTCGGTTTGATAACTTTCCGTTAAAATGGCAAGAAGCAATCGATCCAGTCCCACAGAAGGTTCAATGACATAAGGAATATATTTTTCATTCGTATCGGGATCCAAATATCTTAAATCCACATGCGAATAATCAGCATGAACGGATAAGTCATAATCCGTTCGATCGGCAATGCCCCAAAGCTCATCAAAACCATGATAATACTGATATTGAATATCCGTGGTAGCAACCGAATAAAAAGCTAACTCTGCCTTTTCATGATCTCGAAAACGCAAATGTTCTTTTTGAATGCCCAAACTCTCCAAAAAATCCATACAATAACTTTTATAATACCCAAACCATTCCAAATCATCACCAGGTTTACAAAAGAATTCCAATTCCATCTGTTCAAATTCTCGCGTCCGGAAAATAAAATTTCCAGGCGTAATTTCATTTCGGAAAGTCTTTCCCGTCTGACCAATTCCAAAAGGTAACTTTAAACGCATACTCCGTTGAACATTTAGAAAATTGACAAAAATTCCCTGTGCCGTCTCCGGTCTTAAATACACAACAGATTTTGCATCTTCCGTAACACCTTGAAACGTTTTAAACATCGTATTAAATTGCCGAATGTCTGTAAAATCATGAGCACCACAATTGGGACAAGGAATATGAGATTCTTTCACAAACTCCATTAATTTTTCATTGCTCCAACCATCACAGGAAGAAGAAATATCTTTTTCTTGCAAATAATCTTCAATAAGTTTATCCGCCCGAAACCGACTCTTACACTTTTTACAATCCATTAACGGATCACTAAAATTCGTCACATGTCCCGTAGCTTCCCAAGTTTTCGGATTCATCAAAATGGCACTATTCATTCCATAATTATAAGGATTTTCTTGAATAAACTTTTTCCACCAAGCAAGTCGAAGATTTTCTTTTAACTCAACCCCCAATGGACCATAATCAAAAGTATTGGAAAGTCCTCCATAAATTTCACTACCCTGAAAAATATAGCCATACTGTTTACAATAATTAATCAAATTTTCCTGTTTTTCATTTTTCATATTGTCACTCCTTTATAAGACCTTCATTTCTAAATCCTATTGTATCATATTTTTATCAACGGACCAAATTTCATCAAGAATTTTTGGAAAACAAAGCCGATAATTCTTCATAACAAGAGACTGCTACCAAATGAGAAAATACCTCACTGGAAGCAAATTTTTCTTTTTGACACTTTTCAAAGAAAGCCAGAATATCATCGTAATATCCACGATCATTAAAAAGAATGATTCGTTTGGGTTCATTCGTCCGGTTTTCCTCCAAAAAGGCAAGCAATTCTGTCAAACTCCCCGTTCCACCCGGCAAAAACAAAAATTGGTCCGCATGATTCCAAATTTGTTGCAACCGTTCAAAAGAACTATGACAAACGATTTGTCGATTGCTCACGGACTCCTGTGGCAAATAATCTTCCAAAATAATTTGGATAACGTTCGGATGATTCTTTGCCACAACTCCCATTAATCCCTCAAAAGTTCCCCCAATAATAATGGGTTCATGCTGCAATAAACGTCCTACGCGTTGTGCCAAATCATGATAAGTTTCATGAACCTCTTTAGAAGAACAACCAATAAAAGTATACATTCCACTTTGTCTCCTTATTCAATATCTATCAAAAGTATAAAAAGGAAACCAAAAGAAATCAAGACGTACCAGATTCTTTGACATACTTCTTCACACGGTGATACACCGAATAATTATG